>CAISEY010000257.1 GCA_903884435.1 uncultured Hyphomicrobiales bacterium
GCGGGCCGACGCGCTGCGATGATCGCTGTGCGCGGCGCCAGGGCGCGCGGGGGCGTCGTGGACGGCGGGCTCGCTCTCCGATGACGAGAAAAGGCCTTTTCGCGATTGCCATGACCGTGGCTCTGGTCTGGCTCTTCGTCGAGCGGGCGTGTTTCCACCCGACAGCGACAGGGCGCCGACACAATGCCCGCGTTCAGTGACACGGAAACATCAAGTTGCGTGTTTTCAAGAACTTGCGCTGGCCGGGGAACCTGAACCCCTGCCGAAGAAATTATAACCTGCTGATCTGTGTGTAAATTATTGATTTTATTTATATATTTTTCAGTATATTCCACGTTTGAACGCTACATTTCGCGACGCAAAAGCCCTTGTTCTGCGAAGGAATAAATCTATTACGGGCTTGGCGACAAACATCATGCGACGTGGCGCGAACTACTATGTTCTGGTTGCTGTTCCGAAATTTTGTCAATCTTGAGTTGAAAAACGCGAGGTCTGGAAATCGCTCGGAACGAAGGACGCCGGTCAGGCGCGCGTGCTGGCGAGGCGCGCGATACAGGCGCTTCAAAGCGAGTGGGAACGCCTTGCGCAGGCGAGAGCGCTTCAGCCCGCCGATATCGAGGAAGCGATCTGGGAGCGCTACAGCCGGCTTGTTGAGGATGATGATCGGTTCCGGTCTAACTTGCCGATGGAAGCTGACCTTGACGACGTTTGGCGTGAGCTTGAACGCCAGTTCGGGGAATTCGATATCACGGCTTTCAGAATCTATGAGTCGATTAAAGATATGTTTGATGAAGCGCGGATCGAGCACGCTGCCCGGTTGAAGACGTTGCGGGCGCATGTTGCACGCGGGGAAACGGCGTCGATTGCCGACGTGCTAAAAGATGAACTGTCGAAGCGCCGCCTTGACGCCAGTAGCGCCATCGACATGAAGCGCCTCGCGTCGGTGTTGCAACGGGCGGAAATTGAAGCCCTGTCGCGAGGGGAGGAAAGGGACGCGGGCGTCGTCCACGTCGCCGCCAATGTCCCGCCGCGGCATTCCCGATTTGTCGGGAATGTTCGCCGGCATTGACGCGCGGTCGCGATTGGCGTCGTCTTCAGGGGAGGGCGCCGGTTCGATCCGCCGCTCATCTCCATCCGGGCGCTCGGGATCGTTCCGGATCGGGGTCGCGACTTGCCTCGCGGCGTCTCGCGACACACAATTCCCGTCGCGCAGGAACTGGAGCAGGCCATGAACGCAAACGTTGACGCGCCGACGGCGACTCCCGGTTTGTTCGCGCGAGCCCTCGACGAGCATCTTCGCGTCGCCAGATTGTCCTGCTCTCTCGATAATCAGGTCGCTCTCGCGGCGGAGGCGATCGTCGGCGCGCTTCGGGCGGGAAAAAAAATCCTTCTCTGCGGCAACGGCGGCAGCGCCGCCGATTCTCAACATATCGCGGCGGAGATAACGGTCGGATTCGAAAAGACCAGACGACCGTTGCCCGCGATCGCGCTCACCACGGACAGTTCCGCGCTGACGGCGTGCGTCAACGATCTTGGGAGCGATAGCATGTTCGCCCGTCAGGTCGCGGCTCTGGGCAACCGGGACGACGGGCGTTCGCATCAATTACAAGGATAACGTGAGCGGGCAGTCCTTCACAAAAGACTTCAGCGACATGGACGAGTTTCACCGGTACGCGTCATCGCTCATGTCTCCCGACTCCCTGTTCGAGCAGGCGAAAACCGATTACGCCGCACATATGGCGGGGCAGGCGGACAAGGCGAAAGGCCTCAACAAGCTCGCGAACGATGTCACGCTGGCGAACGTCAACAGCCAGAACAGGATGGACGAGGATCAACTGAAATCCAGATTGAGCGTCGCCGAGGAATTCGCGAAGAGCAACGGCTACCAGAACCCCAAGGACTTCGCCAACTCGACGCGCGACATGATCAAGAACATGGCGGACAACAATATGTTGAAGACCCCCGTTCTTGGCGCGGACGGCAAACCGACGCTCGATTCCAGGGGCTCGCCGAAGATGCGCGACATGACGGCGGATGAAGCCGTGACGGCGGCGGCCAACCTCGTGCATCAGACGAACCTCGCCGCGCGCCAGCAAGGCGGCGCGCAGACGCAGGGCGTCGTTCCACCGGCCGCGACTCCGCCGGGGCGCTCGATCTTGCCGCCACAGGGCGCGCCGGCCGCCCTCGCGCCAGGGGGAGCGCCCGCGCTCGCGCCGCCGCCGCGCCGCCAGCTGCCTTTCTTCGCGCAATAGGCCGTGCCTAACCGGTTAGGATAGACACCCACTGCATATAGAGCGGCCGATTCGCCGCACCGACGCCGCTGAATAGCCGCGCCTGGACCCGATGGCGACAAGTGGCGGGGTGCAGAGCGCTGATTGCGCGTACCACGTTGCAATAATGCAGTCGACGAATCGCCGCAGAAAATCGCGGTGGGCGGGGATGCCGACAGGGTGTGTCAAAGCCATGGCTCGGCACGGATGATGCGCCGCAGTTCACTCCGAATAGTCGCAGCAGAACTGCCGAGGTCTACTGTCGCGAATGCAATTGAATGGCCTTGGATTTTGGCATGCTCGTAAAGCTGCGAGCCGACGGCTGGATGTAAGAATAAACCTGCCGAGGTGTCCCACCGCTGATCGCTGCTCTCCTGAGATCGCAAGTAGGCGTACATCTGGTAAAGATATCCGCTCTTCAGACTTGAATCGCCGAAACGGCC
>CAISEY010000258.1 GCA_903884435.1 uncultured Hyphomicrobiales bacterium
ATCGTTCATGGCGGGTGTGGCTTTTCCGAAATCGCGCGGGTTGGATTCGACACCCAAACCCTACGCGAAATCAGATATTTAAGCCACATCCGCCAGCTCGCGATGCATTATCCGGGCTAAGAACATGCCGAACGTGGTTGATACAGTCAAAGCGTTTGTGAAACGATTTGAGCCAGAGAGAACGCGGGTTCTGTTCCTGAATCCCGACCGGCATGGTGTGGGGTTACAGGATCAGCAGTTACCTTTAGTCGTTGGGCTCAGAGCAATTCCATCGGTTGAAATTGCGTGGATCGACGCTCGCCAACGAATGCCGAATGGACTCCTAATTGCTGATTTCTTCGATTTTACCTAGCCGCTCTCGGAGCAAGCGAAATTCAAAAGGACGACATGAAATCGAGTCCACGATCCTCGATTGTCCTGAGCCGCTTGTTTTCGTCCCATGAAAACATCATCCGGCAATATTACTGCGTGTGCTTGCAGATTGTAGCACGATTTTGTCGGGATCGTGTTTCGGTGAAGGGGCGGCGCCCGTCACCTCGGCGCCGGTCCCCTCACCGTGTCCGTCTCCAGCAGCGCGAACAGAAAATGATCCTGCCAGGCGCCGTTGATGCGCAGATAGGCGCGCGCGTAGCCCTCGCGCTGGAAACCGACGCGCTCCAGAAGGCGCACGGAAGCCTCGTTGTGGGGCAGGCAGGCGGCCTCCACCCGGTGCAGCCGCAGGGTGGCGAAGGCGAAGCCGGCGGCGGCGCGCACCGCGCGCGCCATGTAGCCCTTGCCGGCGAAGGGCTCGCCCATCCAGTAGCCGAGCGTCGCGGCCTGGGCGACGCCGCGGCGCATCTGGCCGAGCGTGAGGCCGCCGAGCAGGACGTTGTCGCCGTCGCGGAAAATCAGGAAGGGATAGGCCTCGTCGTTGTCGATCTCCTCCGAATGCCGGCGCAGGCGGCGGCGGAAGGAGGCGCGCGTCAGGTCGTCGGCGGGCCAGGTCGGCTCCCACGGCACGAGGAATTGCCGGCTGCGTTCGCGCAGCCGCGCCCAGGAATCGAAATCCCGCATTTCCGCCGGCCTCAGAAACACCCCGTCGCCGCGAATGAAATTCGCGTTGTCGGTGGAGGGGCCGAGACGGAACAGCGCCATGGCGTCGTCACGCTCCCGAAAGTCGTTCTCGCACCCGCCCCGGATCGGGGGCCTTCGCGGTTTGCCCCACGACGGCGACCGTGGGCGCGGTGCGCAACGCGGCCCGCCCGGCGGCGCGGATTTCCTTCAGGGTCAGGCGGTCGATTTTCTCGATGATTTCGGCCCGCGTCAGCACGCGTCCGAACACCATCACTTGCCGGGCGATCTGGTCTGCGCGGCTCGACGGCGATTCGAGCGCGGTGAGCAGCGAGAGTTTCATCGCCGCGCTGGCGCGCCGCATTTCCGCGTCATTGAGCGTCTCGGCGCATTCGGCGAGGCAATCGAGCGCCACGTTGACGAGCTCCGGCACGTCGCGATGCGCTGAGGAGGCGTGAAAGCCGAACAGGCCCGTGTCCGAATAGCCCCAGTTGAAGGAATAGATGGAATAGGCGAGGCCGCGCTTCTCGCGAACTTCCTGGAACAGGCGCGAGGACACCCCGCCGCCCGCCGCGTTGGCGAAGACATGCGCCGCCCAGGTGGCGGGATCGTGAAACGACGGCGCCTCGAAGCCGATCACGACATGCGTTTGTTCGAGCTTGCGTTTCTCGCGCGCGTCGCCCCCCTGGTAGCGCGCGGAGGGCGCGGCGGCGCTCTCGTGGACGGGCATTCCGCCGAAATTCGCCGAGACCGCCTCGACGATTCTCGCGTGATCGACCGCGCCGGCCGCCGCGACGACGCTCGCGGGCTTCGTGTAATGCCGCCCGAGATAGCCCGCGACCGTGGCGCGGCTGAAATCCGAAACGCTGCCGGGCGTGCCGAGAATGGGCCGTCCGATCGGCTGGCCGGGATAGGCGGCCTCGTTGAACAGGTCGAACACGAGATCGTCCGGCATGTCGCGGACCTCGCCGATCTCCTGGACGATGACGCTTTTCTCGCGGTCGAGTTCGGCGGGATCGAAGGCGCTTTCGGTGAGAATGTCGCCGAGAATGTCGAGGGCGAGGCCGGTGTCGGCGGCGAGCACGCGCGCCTGGTAACAGGTGTGCTCGACGCTGGTGGCGCCGTTGATGTCGCCGCCCACGGATTCGATTTCCTCGGCGATGGCCCTCGCGCTGCGCCGCCGCGTGCCCTTGAACACCATGTGTTCGACGAGATGCGACAGGCCATGCTCGTCGCGGCTTTCGGTGCGCGAGCCCGCGTCGATCCAGACGCCGACGGAGGCGGTCTCGAGCTCGCGCATCGTGTCGGTGACGATGCGCAGCCCGCTTTCGAGCGTGGTGAGTTCGATGCTCATCGGGCCGCCCGCGCGCGCGCGCGAACGAAGGTCTCGACGGCGCCCTGATCGTTGGCCAGCACGGTGAAATGTTCCTTCCGCTCCAGAATGTCCTGGAGATGTGGGGGCAGGGGCGCGCGAACGCCAGTCGCCTTCGACACGGCGTCGCCGAATTTCGCGGGATGGGCGGTGCCGAGCGCGATCATCGGCACCCCGGGAGCCCTGGCCAGCGCCTTGCGCGCAGCGTGAACCGCGACGGCGGTGTGCGGATCGACGAGATAGCCGCATTCGCGCCAGACGCGCGCCATTTCCTTGCCCGTGCCGGTCTCGCCGGTGCGGAACGCGTCGAATTCCGCGCGAATGGCCGCGAGCGGGCCGGCGTCGATCCCGAACCGGCCGGATTGCTGCTGGCGCGCCATCAGGCCGCGGATGGCGGCGGGATCGCGACCGCAGGCGTCGAACAGCAGGCGCTCGAAATTCGAGGAGACCTGAATGTCCATCGACGGCGATTGCGTTGGCTGGACCGCGCGCGCCTCGCTGACGCCGCTTGCCAGGGTGCGTTCGAGAATGTCGTTCTCGTTGGTGGCGATGACGAGGCGCTCGACCGGCAGGCCCATTTTCTTGGCGATGTAGCCCGCCAGAATATCGCCGAAATTGCCGGTCGGCACCGTGAAGGAAACTTTCCTGTGCGGCGAACCCAGCGCGACCGCGCTGGTGAAATAATAGACCGTCTGCGCGACGACGCGCGCCCAGTTGATGGAATTGACGCCGGACAGTTTCAGCCCGTCGCGGAACGCGTGATTGTTGAACAGTCCCTTGAGGATCGCCTGGCAATCGTCGAACGTGCCTTCGAGCGCTATCGTATGGATGTTGTCGTCTGGAATCGTCGTCATCTGCCGCCGTTGCACGTCGGAGACGCGCCCGTGCGGATACATGATGAAGACATCGACCTGGTCGAGCCCGCGGAAGGCCTCGATGGCGGCCGCCCCCGTGTCGCCCGAGGTCGCCCCGACGATGGTGGCGCGCTGGCCGCGCGCCTTCAGCGTGTGGTTCATCAGCCGCCCCAGCAATTGCATGGCGACGTCCTTGAAGGCCAGCGTCGGTCCGTGGAACAGCTCCAGGACGAAGAGATTGTCGCCGATCTGCGCCAGCGGCGTCACGGCGGGATGGCGGAAGGCGGCGTAGGATTCGCCGATCATCCGCGTGAAATCCGCGGCCGCGATCTCGCCTCCGGCATAGGGGCCGATCACGGATTCGGCGACGCTGGCGTAGCTCCGGCCGGCGAATTCCGCGATGGTTCCGGCGGAAAGGGAGGGATATGTTTCCGGCACGTAGAGGCCGCCGTCGCGGGCGAGGCCCGCGAGTAGCGTCTCGATGAAGCCGAGTTTCGGGGCCTCGCCCCTGGTCGAAAGATAGTTCACGCGCGATCCTGAAAAGGGGCGGGCAGCCCGACGCCTCCGGGTTTAGAGCAAGTCCGGCGCCGCTGGAACCGAAATTTCGGCGAGGCGCGCGACCGCTTTCCGGACGCGGGGGGACACAACGCGAGTCTCGCCGGGAACCACGCGCGCCGCGCGGGTGCGAATTCGATTATTTCACGATCAACTTCGCGGGATCGAGGGCCGTGCGGTAGAGGCTGAACTCCTTGCCGATGGCGACGTAGATGTCGAGATCGCCGGGCCGGATTTCGGTGCTCCAGGCCGTCGGCGAGGTCGAGGTGAAACCAAAGTACTTCTGTTCGATCTCGCGCGTCTCCGCCGGATTGGTCTTGCCAAAAGCGTTGGCCTCGTCGATGGCCTCGCGGAACGCCTTGAGGATCGCGGGATTCTTGCGGGCGTAGTCGCCTGTCGCCATGTAGCCCACCATCAGAACGTCGGGCGTCACCTCCGCCGCGTATTCGGCGAAAATCGTACCGGCCCCGCCGTTCACCGCCACGGTGCGGAACGGGTCGGTGATGGTCGCGGCGTCGATCGTGCCGGACTTCAGCAGGTCGGGCATTTGCGGGAAGATCGCCTCGACGCGCGTCACCTGCTTCTCGTCGACGCCCTTCATCTTCAGCCATTTGCGCAGGAACACGTCCATCGTCGAGTTGAAGCCGGCGACGCCGATCTTCTTGCCCTTGAGGTCTTCCGGCTTTTCGATCTTCAGCCCGGCGCGGACGATCAGGCCGATTTTCGAGGTCTCTTTCAGCGCGCGCGCGGCGCCCGACACGAGTTGCAGGTCGAGCCCGCCGTCGTTGGCCTGCAACAGCACCGGCATGGTGCAGGCGCCGATTTGCAGGTCGCCGGACATCAGGCCCGCCGGAATGTTGGTCATGATGGGGATACGCCTGGGGTCGGCGTCGATTCCCCGCTTCGCGAAGAACCCCTTGTCCCTCGCGACGAGAATGGGAACGAAATCCGACGCCGTGACATAGCCGATGGCGACCTTGACGGGCGCGGTCTGGGCGATGGCTGGCATTGGCAGGACGAGAGCCGCGCCAGCCTTCAGGGCCGAACGACGTGTGACAAGCATGAATTCCTCCCCGGAAATATCGGGCCCCGGACCGTTGCCGCCGGCGACCGCCGGCAGTCTAGACGATTTTCCCGCGAAACGTCACTGGAAGCGCGACTTCCGTTCGTGGCCGCCCGCTCTTGACCGGCGTTACAATTCTGACACTGTGGCCCCATGCGGCCAGTTGCGTCGCGCCCTCGGGGTGACAACTGGCCGGCGGGAATATAAAGGAGCCTCCGGAACGGATAGCTCCGGGGAGGATTCGTGAAGCCCACCGATACGAACAATCCTGACTACTTCCACAAGGTCGTCGATTGCCAATGGGCCTGCCCCGCCCACACCCCCGTTCCCGAATATATCCGGTTGATCTCGGCGGGCCGCTACAGCGACGCCTACATGGTCAACTGGAAGTCCAACGTTTTTCCAGGCATCCTCGGTCGCACCTGTGATCGCCCCTGCGAGCCGGCCTGCCGGCGCGGGCGCGTCGAAAAGGAGCCGGTCGCCATCTGCCGCCTCAAACGCGTCGCGGCGGACTACAAGGACGACATCACCGATCGCCTGCCGAAGGTCGCGCCGAAGAACGGCAAACGGATCGCCTGCCTTGGCGCCGGTCCCGCCTCGCTCGCCGTGGCGCGCGATCTCGCCCCGCTCGGCTATGACGTGACGGTCTTCGACCGGGACCCGCTCGCCGGCGGCATGATGCGCACGCAGATTCCGAAATTCCGCCTTCCCGAGAAAGTCATCGACGAGGAGGTCGGCTACATTCTCGGCCTCGGGATCAACTTCGTCGGCGGCCACGAGATCACCTCGATGAAGTCGGTGCTCGCCGAGGGCTTCGACGCGATTTTCGTTGGCACCGGCGCGCCGCGCGGCCGTAACCTCGAAATCCCCGGACGGGAGGAGGCGAAGGCCAACATCCACGTCGGCATCGACTGGTTGTCGAGCGTCAGCTTCGGCCATGTCGACAAGATCGGCAAGCGCGTCGTCGTGCTCGGCGGCGGCAACACCGCCATGGACTGCTGTCGCTCGTCTCGCCGCCTCGGCGGCGAGAGCGTGACGGTCGTGGTTCGCTCCGGCTTCGAGGAAATGAAGGCCTCGCCGTGGGAGAAAGAGGACGCGATGCACGAGGGCGTCCCCATCCTCAACTGGCTTGTCCCGAAGGAGTTCAAACACGTCGATGGCAAGCTCACCGGCGTTCTCTTCGAGAAGGTGAAGCCCGTCGTCGACGCGAACGGCCGCCGCAAGGTGGTCAACGCCGGCGAGCCGGACCAGCTCGTCGAATGCGACGACGTTCTGCTCGCGGTCGGCCAGGAAAACGCCTTTCCGTGGATTGAAAAGGATATCGGCGTCGAGTTCGACAAGTGGGACATGCCCGTCGTCGACCCGAAGACGTTCCAGTGCACGCGCGAGGGGATTTTCTTCGGCGGCGACGCGTCGTTCGGTCCCAAGAACATCATCTGGGCCGTGGCGCAGGCGCACGAGGCCGCCGTCTCCATCGACAAATATTGCAGCGGCGAGGACATCGCCGACCGTCCGGCTCCCGCGACGCGCATCTCCAGCCAGAAGATGGGCATCCACGAATGGAGCTACGACAACGACATCCGCGCCGATCATCGCTACAAGGTTCCCCACAAGGATCCGGCGGTCGCGCTGAAGGACATCCGGGTCGAGGTCGAACTCGGCTTCGACGGCAAGCTCGGCTACGCGGAGGCGCAGCGCTGCCTCAACTGCGACGTGCAGACCGTGTTCGACAAGAACCTCTGCATCGAATGCGACGCCTGCGTCGATATTTGCCCGGTCGATTGCATCACCTTCACCGACGACGGCGAGGAAGCGGATCTGCGCAAACGCCTGACGGCCCCCGCCGTCAACCTGACGCAGGACATCTACGTCTCGCCGCCGCTGAAGACCGGACGCATTCTCGCGAAGGACGAGGATGTGTGCCTGCACTGCGGGTTCTGCGCCGAACGTTGTCCGACCGGCGCGTGGGACATGCAGAAATTCTTGCTTGAAATGACACACGCGGGGCCAGGATGCCGATCAGCAGCGTAAATGATTTCGTGGTCCGTTTCGCCAACGTCAACGGATCGGGTTCAGCCAGCGCCAACCAGCTTTTCGCCCGCAGCATCATGCGCATGGGCGTGCCGGTGTCTCCGCGCAACATCTTCCCCTCGAACATCCAGGGGTTGCCGACCTGGTACGAGGTGCGCGTCAACGTCGATGGCCACCTCGGAGCCCGCGGCGGAACCGACCTTCTCGTCGCGATGAACCCGCAGACCTGGAAACAGGACGTGGCGGCGATCGATCCCGGCGGCTACCTCTTCTACGATTCCTCCCGGCCCATTCCGAAATCCGAGTTTCGCGACGACGTCACGGTCATCGGAATGCCGCTGACCGAGATTTGCAACGCGCGCTACAAGGAGCCGCGTCTGCGCCAGCTCTTCAAGAACATCGTCTATGTCGGCGCGCTCGCGGCGTTGCTCGACATCGAGGTGAAGGCGATCGAGGGCCTCATCGCCGCGCAGTTCAAGGGCAAGGACAAGCTGATCGCGCCAAACGTCGAGGCGCTGATGATTGGCTACAATTACGCGAAGGAGCACTTCCAGTGCCCGCTGGGCATTCGCGTGACGCGCGCCGACAACGTCGGCGACCGCATCTTCATCGAGGGCAACGACGCCGCGGCGCTTGGCGCGGTCTATGGCGGCGCGAGCGTCCTGGCCTGGTATCCGATCACCCCGTCGACCTCGCTCGCCGAGGCCTTCATGGGCTATTGCAAGCGCCTGCGCGTCGACAAGGCGACCGGCAAGAACAATTTCGCCATCGTCCAGGCCGAGGACGAACTCGCCTCCATCGGCATGGTCGTCGGCGCCGGCTGGAACGGCGCGCGCGCCTTCACGGCGACCTCGGGTCCGGGCATCTCGCTGATGCAGGAATTCCTCGGCCTCGCCTATTTCGCCGAAATTCCCGCCGTCATTTTCGACGTGCAGCGCGGCGGGCCCTCGACGGGCGTGCCGACGCGCACGCAGCAGTCCGACATTCTCGTCAGCGCCTGGGCCTCCCACGGCGACACGAAGCACGTTCTGCTGTTTCCCGAAGACCCCCATGAATGTTTCGAGTTCGGCGCGCTCGCCTTCGATCTCGCCGACCGCCTGCAAACTCCTGTCTTCGTGCTGCTCGATCTCGACATCGGCTCCAATCATCGCCTGTGCAAGCCGTTCAGGTGGGACGACACGCGCAAGCTCGACCGCGGCAAGGTGCTCGATTACGCCGACCTCGAATCCGGCAAGCAGTTCGGTCGCTATCTCGACGTCGATGGCGACGGAATTCCATTCCGCACCTATCCGGGAACTCATCCGCAGAAGGGCGCCTATTTCACCCGCGGCACCACCAAGGACCGCTTCGCGCGCTATTCCGAGGAAGGGCCGGACTACATCGAGAACATGGAGCGCCTGCTGCGCAAGTTCGACACGGCGAAGTCGCTCGTCCCGCCCGCCATCGTCAGGAATTCGCCGCGCGAGACGCCGGTTGGCGTGATCTATTTCGGCTCCACCTCGCCGGCCATGACCGAGGCCGCCGGCCAGCTCGCGGCGGACGGCGTGCACCTCGATCTCCTGCGCGTGCGCGGCTTCCCCTTCGGCCGCGAGGTCTCCGACTTCATCGAGGCGCACGAGCGCGTCTTCATCGTCGAGCAGAACCGCGACGCGCAATTGCGCACGCTCGTTCAGGTCGAGCTCGGCGTCGATCCCGCCCGTCTCACGCCCATCCTCCATTACGACGGCAATCCGATCACCGCGCGCTTCATTCGCAAGGCCATCGGCGACGCCGTCAATTCGCTGGCCGCCGGAGCGCGTCACGCGAAAGTCCAGTGACTTTCGCGACGAGGACATGCTCCATTTTTTGAATCGGCGCGTATTCTTGTCGGAAAAGTCTCGTGACTTTTCCGGAATCGCGCTGGCAAGGTGAAGGTCACGTCATGAGCTATCTCGCCAAACCGAAGTTTCATCACCCCGCTCTCGAGGCCAATGCGCTTGGCTACACCCACCGCGACTACGAGGGCTCGATCTCGACCCTCTGCGCGGGCTGCGGCCACGATTCCATCTCCGCGGCGATCGTTCACGCCTGTTATGAACTGGCGATCCCCCCGCATCGCGTCGCCAAGCTCTCGGGCATCGGCTGCTCTTCGAAGACGCCGACCTATTTCCTCGGCCAGTCGCACGGGTTCAACACCGTGCACGGGCGCATGCCCTCGGTGCTCACCGGCGCCAACCTCGCCAATCGCGAACTGATCTATCTCGGCGTCTCCGGCGACGGCGACAGCGCGTCGATCGGCTTCGGCCAGTTCGCCCACGCCATCCGCCGCGGCGTCAACATGGTCTATATCGTCGAGAACAACGGCGTTTACGGCCTCACCAAGGGCCAGTTCTCGGCCACCGCGGACAAGGGCTCGAAGAGCAAGAAGGGCGTCGTCAACGCCGATTCGCCCATCGACATGGTCGCCGTCGCCATCCAGCTCGGCGCGACCTTCGTCGGGCGCAGCTTCTCGGGCGACAAGACCCAGCTCGTGCCGCTCATCAAGGCGGCCTTCGAGCACAAGGGCGCCGCTTTCATCGATTGCATCTCGCCGTGCGTCGCCTTCAACAATCACGAGGGCTCGACGAAGAGCTTCGATTACGTGCGCGCCCACAACGCGGCGCTCAACACGCTAGACTTCATCACCGGACGCGCGCCGATCACCGCCGATTACGAAGAGGGCAAGACCGAGGTCGTGAAAATGCACGACGGCACGTCGATCCGCCTGCGCAAGATCGACGCGCAACACGACGCGACCGACCGCGGCGCCGCCCTGCAGGCGATCCATCGGCACAAGGAAGCCGGCGAAATCGTCACGGGCCTGCTCTACGTCGAGGAAGGCGCGCAGGACATGCACGAGGGCCTCGGCACCATCGACGGCGCGCTCAACAAGCTTGGAGAGGCCGAACTGTGCCCGGGCTCGGCGGCGCTGGAGCGCATCAACGCCGCGCTGCGGTGAGGCTGTTCGCGCGCCGGGCCGCCTCTCCCCTCCCCGCGCCAGCGGGTCGGGGTCGGGGGTGGGGCCTGTCCACGACATCAATCAGCACATCGAAAGAACCCCGCCCCTGCCCCTCCCCGTTTCGCGGGGAGGGGAGACTCGCCCTCGCGTTCGGCCTGTTATGCTGCCTCTCTCCCGCCCGCGCGGATCCTGTCGAGGATTTCTATCGCGGCAAGACCATCAGCATCTACATCGGCTCGGGCGAGGGGGCCGGCGCGCTGACGGCCTATCCGCAGGCCATCGCCGAGGTCATCCCGAAATACATTCCCGGCCATCCGATGGTCATTCTGCGCAACATGCCGGGCGCGGGCGGCTTCAAGGCCGCGATGTTCCTGCAATCGGTCGCGCCGCGGGACGGCACCGCCTGGGGCTTCATCACCCGCGGCTTCGTGCGCGCGCCGCTGCTGAAGGCGCAGGGCGCCGATTTCGATCCGGTGAAATTCCAGTGGATCGGCAGCCCTTCGCGCGAACCCACGGTCGCCACCGTCTGGACCGGAGCGACGAATGTCCGCACTCTGGAGGACGCGACGCGCGAGGAAGTCGTCTATGGCGCGACCTCGCTCGGCACCGACACGGGGCTGTTTCCCGTGGTGATGAACAAATTGCTCGGCACGAAATTCAAGGTCGTGCCCGGCTACAAGAGCAGCACCGAGGTCGATCTCGCCATGCAGCGCGGCGAGGCGCAGGGGAAAATCTGGACCTGGGGCTCGCTCAAGAGCGAGCGCTCGCTCGAGTGGCTGAAACAGGGCAAGGTGAAAATCCTCACGCAGATCGGGCTCGACAAGGCCGCCGACCTGCCCGACGTTCCGCTCGTGCTCGATTACGCCAGGAACGCGGCCGACCGGCAGTTGATGGAGCTGATCTTCTCGCCGGTGGCGCTCGGCTATCCATCCTTCATGGGCCCCGACGTGCCGCGCGAGCGCGTGCAGGCGATTCGCGAGGCCTTCCGGAAGACCATCGCCGATCCGCGCTTCGTCGAGATTTCGCGGAAGCAAAATCTTGCGCTCGATCCGTTGACGGGCGAAGAAGTCGAGGCGCTGGTGCGCCGGCTCTACGCCATGCCTTCGGCGACAGTGGAGCGCGCCAGGGACATCGTGCCGCCCTCGTGAGCGGCCCGCGAGGGGAAACGAATGGGCGAGAACATTGAAATCAGGGCCGCCGACGGCCATTCGCTCGCGGCCTGGCTCTCGACGCCGCCGGGCAAGGCGCGCGGCGGCATGGTCGTCATCCAGACGGCGTTTGGCGTCGATGATTATCTGAAGGGCGTTTGCGACGGCTACGCGCGCGAGGGCTACGCGGCCATCGCGCCCGCGCTCTACGATCGCCAGAGCCGCGGCTCCGTGTTCGAACATACGCCGGAGGGCGGCGCGGCGGCGGGCAGGATGCGCAACGCCTTCGTCTGGGACGACGTGCTGAAGGACGTCGAAGCGGCGCGCGCGCGCGTCGAGGGCTTCGGCAAGGTGGGCGTCGTCGGGTTCTGCGTCGGCGGCTCCATCGTCTGGCTCGCCGCGCACGCGCTGCCTTTCGCGGCGGGCTCGTCCTATTATGGCAAGGATGTCGTCGATTTCCTCGACCGCCCGCCGAAATGCCCGGTCTTGCTGCATTTCGGCGATCAGGACCGGCTCATCCCCGTGTCCGACGTGGAGAAAATTCGCTCGGCCTTTCCCGAAATTCCCAATTACGTCTATTCGGCCGGACACGGGTTCGACAACAACAACCCGGAGGCGGCGCGCGTCGCCCGCGCCCGCACGATGGACCTGTTCCGCAAGTTCGTGGGCTGAGGGAGCATCGCGATGGACCTCGAACTCAAGGGGCTCACCGCCCTCGTCACCGGCGCCTCGAAGGGCATCGGCGAAGCCGTCGCCCATGAACTCGCGGCGGAAGGCTGCCATCTCCATCTCGCGGCGCGCTCCGGGGACCAGCTCGGGGCTCTCGCCGCGGACCTGCGCGCGGCGCATGGCGTCGACGTGGCTATCCACGCGCGCGATCTCTCGAAATCGGCGGACGTGCTGGCGCTGGCGGAAGCCGTCGGCGCGCCCGACGTTCTCGTCAACAACGCCGGCGCCATTCCCTCCGGCAATATCCAGGACATCGACGAGGCCCGCTGGCGCGCGGCCTGGGATCTGAAGGTGTTCGGCTACGTCGGGCTCACGCGCGCGCTGCTCCCGAAAATGTACGCGCGCGGCAAGGGCGCCATCGTTTGCGTGATCGGCTCCGCCGGGCTCAATCCCAATCCGAATTATCTATACGGCTGCATGGGCAACGCGGCGCTCAACATGTTCGTGCGCTCGCTCGCCATGGAAGCCTTCAACAAGGGCGTGCGCGTCGTCGCGGTCAATCCGGGCGCCACCATGTCGGACCGCTGGGTCTATCTCGCGCGCGAGAACGCGCGCCGCAAGCTCGGCGATCCCGAACGTTACATGGAGCTCGCGACGGATTATCCGGGCAAGCGACCCGCGACGGTTCGGGAAATCGCCTCGGCGGTGGCGTTTCTCGCGTCGGACAAATCCTCCTATACATCGGGCGCCGCGCTGACGATCGACGCCGGGCGCGGCTCGTAGGGAAACGGACTCATGGATCTTGGATTGAAGGGCCGCGTGGCGCTCGTCACCGGCGCGTCGCGCGGACTGGGCTACTCGGTGGCGAGGGAGCTCGCGGCGGAAGGCTGCGACCTGCACATCGCCGCCCGCGACGCGGCGCGGCTCGACGAGGTCGCCGCGGAACTCAGGGCCGCCCATGGCGTCGCGGTCACGGTTCACGTCGTCGATCTCGCCGAACGCGGCGCCGCGGAGAGGCTCGCGGCCGCGGTCGGCGACATTGGCGTTCTCGTCAACAACGCCGGCGCCATTCCGCGCGGCAACGTGCTGGAAATCGACGGCGACGCGTGGCGCGCGTCGTGGGAGGTCAAGGTCTTCGGCTATATCGATCTCACCCGCGCCATCCTGCCGGGCATGATGGCGCGTGGCAAGGGCGTCATCGTCAACGTGGTGGGCGTCGCGGGCGAGCGCGCCGATCCGAATTATGTCGCGACCTGCGCGGGCAACGCCGCGCTGATCATGTTCACCAATTGCGTCGCGAGCCAGGCGGCGGCGCGCAACGTGCGGGTCGTCTCGGTCAATCCCGGCCCGGTCATGTCCGACCGTTTCATGAGCGGCGTCAAGCGTCGCGCGAAACAGCGATTCGGCGATCCCGACCGCTGGCAAGAGATTCTCGACGACTACCCGATGCATCGCGCCGGCGAGCCGGGCGAGGTCTCCGCCGCCGTGGCCTTCCTCGCTTCCGACCGCGCCTCGTTCATCGCCGGCGCGGGTCTGCGGATCGACGGCGCCGTGGGCGTCGCCGACCCCTATCCGCTCGACACGAAGAAGGCGAGATAGGGCTATTTCGTCAGTTCCGCCACGCGCCGGACGATGGCGTCCGGCGTCGCCATCATCTCCGTGACGCCGCGCGCGATGTCCTCGCCAGGGGTCAGCGCCACCACGAGATTTTGCCGCCCGGCCTCGGCGCGAAACTCGGGATCGGCGACCATGCTGGCGAAGGCCTCGCGCAGGGCCGCGAGCCGCTCCGGCGGCGTCTCCGGCGTCGTGAAGAACGGACGGCCGAATTCGATCGAGGACGACACGAGCGCCAGCGCCTGGCGCTGCTCTCCGGTCTTCGCGAAGTCGAAAATCGACGGCGCCGCGACGCCGGGGATCGGCGCGTGCTCCATGTTGAACAGCACTTTCAACCGGCCGGATTCGATCTGTCCGGGATGGGTGCGCGGGAATGTCGCGTAGCTCTGGCAGATGCCGTGCAACTCGCCTTTCTCCATGGCGATTTGCGCGTCGCTGGCGCCGGGATAGCCCTCGACGAGACGAAACTTCATGCCGAGCAGACGCGAGAGAAGCGGCGGAATCGTGCTGGCGGCGGAGCCCGCGCCGGTGCCGCCGACGACCATTTCCGTTTCGAACAGGTCTTCCGCTTTTTGCACCGGCGCGCCCCGCATCGCCACGCAGACCCGGTTGGAGAGTTCCGGCGAGCCGATCCAGCCGAACTTGCGCGGATCGAACTTGATGTTCTCGTCCTTCATCAAGGCCTGAAAGGGAATGTTGCGGCTGAGCAGGCCGATCACCGTCCCGTCGCGCGGCGCGGCCGCGGCGATGTAATTGCCCGCGACGATGCCGCCGCCGCCGGGCATGTTCTGCACGATGGCGCCGGGCTGGCCTGGCGTGTGCTTGCCAAGGAACCGCGCGGCGAGCCGCGTCCATGCGTCGTATTCGCCGCCCGCCGAGGTGAAGACAATGAACCGCAATTGCTTGCCGCGATAGAAATCGGCGACGGACTGGGCGCGGGCTGGCGACAACGCGAGCGCGAGCAGGGAACACGCGCCAACAATAGTCCTGAGCATTCCATCCTCCCGCCATCCCGGCTCAATGAAGCACCCCGGGCGACCAGGCGCAATTGGTTGCCGCGCCGCGCCCCGCCCGTTACCATGCGCGGCATTCATTTTATCGGGAGACGCAGGTGGCCGGGCAAATCGTCGGAACAGTGAAGGATGGCGTCGCGCAGCTTTTGTTCGACAACGAGGCGCGGCGCAACGCGATCTCCATCGGCATGTCGCAACAGGCGGCGGACCTTCTCGAGCAATATTCCGCCGATCCGGAGGTTCGCCTGCTCGTGATCGCGGGCGCGGGCGACAAGTCGTTCATTTCCGGGGCGGACATTTCCGAATTCGAGAAAACACGCAAGGATCCGGAGACCGCGGCCCATTATTCGAAAGTCTCCTCGCGCATGTACAATCTCGTGCATGATTTTCCCAAGCCCACCGTGGCGAAAATTCGCGGCTTCTGCTTCGGCGGCGGAATGGGCCTCGCGGCGGCCTGCGACCTGCGCTTCGCCGCCGACGATTCGCTTTTCTCGATCCCCGCCGCGCGCCTCGGGATTTCCTACCGGCTGGACTTCCTGTCCTGGCTGAACGGCATCGTCGGCCCCGCGCGCACGCGCGAAATGCTGGTCACGGCGCGGCGCTACAAGGCCGCCGAGGCGCTGTCCTTCGGCCTCGTGCATCAGGTCGCGCCGGTCGCGGATTTCGAGAAGGCCTTCGCCGAATACATCGCGCCGATGGCGGAAAACGCGCCGCTGTCCATGGCCGCGTCGAAGCAGATGATCAACGCGTTGGCCGATCCCATGACGCCCGTCGACAGGGAAAAGCTGAAGGCGCTGTCGACCGCCTGCCTCGCCAGCGAGGATTACAGGGAAGGCCGCACCGCCTTCATGGAAAAGCGCAGGCCGGTCTTCAGGGGCAAGTAGGCGCGCGCTCGCGCCCTCACTTCTTCAGCGCGCGCGCGGCTTCCACGTCGCGCGCGAGGCTGGACACTTCCGACAGCGAGGAATCGACCGCGAGTTCCGCGGTCGCGCCCGCGTCCACCATGCCCATGCGCTTGAACACCTCGACCTGCTGGCGGATTTCGTCCATCGGCAGGCGTCCCATGGCGTCGACGAAGGGCAGGCTCATCCGGATTTCCGCGGGCTCGAGCTTCGTGTGCCGCGCGATGATCGCGATCAGCGCCTCCGCCTCCGGCTTTCCCTCGAAACCGCCCGGCTGCTGGAAAACCGCGGTGAAATCGCCCGCGCCCTTGCGCCAGGCGCGCATGAAGCGCGCGAGCATGTCGTGTTTCGTCTCCAGCGCCTTCGCCGAAGTGAAGACGCCGCTCGACAGAAACGGCGTCTCGTCCGCCATCCACGCGAGAACCCGGGCCTCGCCGCGCTGGATCAGCGGCAGCGCCGTTGGCGCCGTCATAGTGCCCGCGTCGATGGAGCCGCCGCGAATGGCGGAGGCGATGTTGCTGAAGGTTTGCAGCGGCTTCGTCTGCATGCTGGCGAAGGTGAAACCGTATTTGTCCGCGAGCCGTTGCAGCGTGTAACTGAAGATCGAGCCGACCGTGGTGAGGCCGACGGTCTTGCCGGTCAGGTTTTTCGGCTCGCGCAGTCCCGCGTCCCACGCCTTGTTGGAAACGACGTAGGAACTGAAGGTGAAGCCCGGCATCTCCCGCGAGCCGCCGGCGATGATTTTCAGCGCGCCCTTCGCCGCGAGATTGAAGAACGTGCCGCTCATCCCGCCCATGCCGACTTCCGTGTCGCCGGCGACGGTGGCGACCTGGCCCGCCTGGGCGCTATCGAAATAGACGAGTTGCGCGTCGAGACCCTCGTCGCGGAAATAGCCGCGATCGACCGCGATGTAGAGAGCCGCCGATCCCGTCGATCGCGACGACGACACGCGGATCGTTTCCGCCCGCGCGATCCCCGCGGAGAGAAGCGCGAGCGCGGCGAGAAGCGGGCGGAACGGGCGTGTCATGGGCGCTCAATACTTGAAGGAAAGCACGGCGCCCTTGTCGGGGCCGCTTCCCGAGACGCAGATTGGAGAACGGTAGAGCGGCGCGAGGAATTTCACTTCGGGTTTCTCGTCGCGCAGCCTCGTGAACAGCGGCTCGAGTCCGAGGTCGAGCCAGGTGCCGAAGCTCGCGTCGTGATGGGCCGGCAGGAACAGCTTCGGCTTGAACAGTTCGATGAACGGCCAGGTGTCCTCGATCTGGCGTTCCGCCACCGCGTGCGGCTGGTAGGCGATGATGGCGACGTCCACCGGGCCGATTTTTTTCGCGAGTTCGCGCACGCCGTCGGTGATCGGCCCGGCGCTGCCGACCAGCACCGCCTTGAAGCCGGACGGGAAAATCAGGGCGTAGGCGAGCGTTCCCTTGTCGATAATGTCGGGGGAATTGCTGCCGAGCGACCGGACGTAGGCGGTGATCGTCTTTTCCTCGGGCGTGTCGGGCCGCGCGTCGACGCGGTACAAAGCCTCGTAGGCGGCGACGAGTCCGTCCTGAATCGTCGAATGACGCGCCAGAGCGACCTCGACCGTCGCGTCGCCGAATTTCAGGGTCTCGCCGCCCTTCGCGACGACGATCTGCTTTTCCGGCACGCCGAGCCGGATCGCCGTTTCCGCCGTGATCGGCGCGCCGACAACGGGCGCGCCCGTCTGTTTCGCCACGGGTCCGATGTCGGCGATATGGTCCGAATGGGCGTGCGAGACGAAGATCGCTTCCGCCCTGTTCACCTGCGCCGCCTTGAACCCGACGTTGTGGCTGCGCGCCTTGCGGTCGAAATAGGCGTCGAACAGATAAACCTTGTTCTTGTAGGCGAATTCATAATTGGCGTTGGCGAGCCAGCGGATCACGACCGTGTCGGACTCCGCTGGCGGCATGGGCCCGCCCGTCACCGCCGCGACGTGGGAGTCGCAGGCGGCGGGTTCGGCGGCGCGCGCCGCGGGCGAGGCGAGGATGGTCGTCGCGGCGAGCGCGAGGGCGTAGGCGCGAAGCATGAAAATCTCCCTGGTGTCGGGAGGCGCCGTCGCGGCGCCCCGCTCGCGGTCAGTCGCGGAAATGCGGCATGATTTCGGCGGAGAACCGCTCCATGTTGCGCTTCGTTTTCTCGTCGTCGAGAACGCCGAATTGCAGCATGGTCACGAGGTTTTCGAGTCCCGTGGCGTCGCGCATCTTCTGGATTTGCTCGCGCACGGTTTTCGGACTGCCGATGACCGCGGTGCCCTCGGCGATGAGTTCGTCCGCCGTGCGGCGCTTGCCCGAGCCGATGGACGTGCGCATACGCATCATGTTTTTCATGGAAGGCAACGACGTGTAGCCCGGCGGCAGCAGCATTTCCCATGGCGAATAGAGGAAGTCGTTGAACAGCGTCTCGATGGCGTGGCCGGCTTCCGCCTTCGCTTTCTCGTCGGTGTCCGCGACATAGACCGGCACCGCCCAGCCAAGCTGGCTTCCCGCGGGCTCGTAGCCATAGCCGCGGGCGACGTCGCGATAATTGGTCAGATACCGCTTGACGAGTTCGTGCGAGGAGAAGGTGACGAGGAACGGATATTTGCGCTCCGGCGCCGCCGCCCATTTCACTGTTTCCGCCGAGCCCTGCGAGGGAATCCAGATCGGCGGATGCGGCTTCTGGTAGGTTTTCGGCCACAGGTTCACGTAGCGGAAATTATAGTGCTCGCCCTCGAATTCGAACGGGCCGGGCTGCGTCCAGGCCCGGATGATCATGTCGTGCGCTTCCTGGAAGCGCTCGTGCGAGAAGGCGGGGTTGATGCCGGTCGCGTGATATTCCGTCCCGATGCCGCGCACGAAGCCCGCGATGATGCGCCCGCGCGACAACGTGTCGAGCATGGCGAATTCCTCGGCGATGTAGAGCGGATTGTTGGTGAGCGGCAGGGCGCGGCCGATGATGGCGATCTTGATCGTCTTCGTGCGCTGGATCAGCGCGCTGGCGATCAGGTTCGGCGCGGGCATCATGCCATAGGCGGTTTGATGATGCTCGTTGACGCCGATCACGTCGAAGCCGAGCTTCTCCGAATAGGCGAGCTGGTCGAGATAGGACTCGTATTGTTGCGCGCCGAGCTCGGAATCGTAGAGATCGTTCGGCAGGACGACCCAGGCGGCGCGGTGTTTCGCGCGCTCGGCCATGTCGAGCGGCCGGTAGGGCATGAGATGGAAACAGGTGAATTTCATTTTTGTCTCCCGCCCAGGAAGGCCAGAATTCTGCCGGCGACGTCCTCGCCTTTTTCCAGGTGCAGCAGGTGCCCGCACTCAGGCACGATCTCGACCTTCACGCCGGGAATGTTGTCGCGCCAGGGCTTCGCGTAGGCTTGCGGAAACAACTTGTCCTCGGCGCCCCAGATCACGAGCGAGGGAACGTTGATCCGGTGCAGCCAGTGTTCGAGCGCCGGATCGAACCAGCGCGGCTCCCAGCCAAGCCTGGCGGCGGCGAAACGGCTCGTCAGCGCGCGGTCGGCCTCCTCGTCCGATGGCTTCGTCGCGATCATCTTTTCCGCGAGGGCCTGGTTGAACACGAGGTTGCGCGCGCTTTCCTCAGGACTCCAGATGAAGCTGTCCCCGGACTGAACGCCCTTCACGCGGCAGCCCGCGGGCGCCAGCAGCGACAGCGAGGCGATTTGCGTGCAATTGCGCACGGCGATTTCCGCCGCGATCCAGCCGCCCAGCGACGTGCCGACGACATGCACCTTCGGCAGGCCGAGCGCGTCGAGGAAGTCGAGATAATACAGCGCCATGTCCTGGACGTTGCGAATGAATTTCGGATTGTCGGAATCGCCGAAGCCCGGATGTTCCGGCAGCAACACGTCGTGTCTGGACGCGAGCGCCTCCGCGAAGGCGCCCCATGGCGGCAGCCCGCCCGCGCCGTGCAGGAACAGCATCGGCTCTCCCGCTCCGGCGCGCGTCATGCGCACGTTCACGCCGCGGGTCGTGTGTTTGAGAATCGGCGGCGGCATCTGTCCTCCCCTGGCGGCGGTTTCTCGGCGTGGCCCATGATGATCACGCGGGCCATTTTGTTCAAGCGTTGTTTTGCCGCGCCCTAAACGAGACCATGCAGCACGCGCCGCGCGTCTTCGTAGATTTCGTCGATCGTGAAGGAGCGGGGGATGATCTTTTGTTCGACCGCGAGGTCGATGGCGACCTCGAGGCCGCGCCGCGTCGCCTCGAGTCCAAAGGGCAGGAAATCAATGTCGCCCGCTTGCCGCGCCATGCGCCTCTTGCCCTCGGCGAACATTCGGTAAAGCTCGCGCACGGCCTCGGGATGTTCATCGACGACGGATTTCTTCACGACCAGCATGTGATTGATCGGCGCCGCGCCGAATTTCGCCAGCCAGTCGCGGGCCGCGGCCTCTGGCTCGGGGATCACGCCGCGGATTCGCGGATCCTTCATCAGGTTCGAGGCGAGCGCGACGGGAATGCCCGCGTCGACCTCGCCGTTGAGCAGCATGTCGTCGAGGTCGCGCCCCGCCGGCGCGGGAGCGCAATTGGCGGGATCGCGATATTCGGCGAGGTGCGCCTCGTCGAAGGTCATGAACCGGATTTTCGACGGATCGACGCCGAATTGACGCTGAAGCGCGCCGCGCACCCAGACGCCGGTCGTTTGCGCGTAGGTGCGCACGGCGACCGTCCGCCCCTCGAGGTCCTTCGGCGTCAGCGCGCCGCGCGAGGCGTGGTAGCCGAGGCTGGCGTGATGGAAGCGCGCGCTGATCGTCGCGGGCAGCAGCGCCAGCGGCTTGCCGTAAGTCAGGGCTTGCAGAACCGTGACGATGGCGAGTTCGCCGCAATCGAATTTCAGGTCGCGCACGAAGGGCTTGAACGCCTCGTGCGGCACGGGCTCGTTCGCGAAATCGAGGGCGACGCGGGGCGAGGTCACGTCGCCGCGCTTGAGCGGGAGGGCGTGTGGGTGGTTTCCCATGAGTGTGTGAAGGCGGATCATGCGGCCCTGGCGCTGGAGAAGGGCCGATCGTGCGTCGGTTCGCCGCGCCGGGCAAGGGGCGGGCTTGCCCGCGCGCCCGTCTTCAACAATAAGCTTCGCCGCCCGCCCGGGATTTCAGGGAGACAGCGTCATGATGAGAAACAAGCCCCCCTTCCGCGCCGATCACGTCGGCTCGATCTTGCGCACCGCGCCGCTGCGGGACGCGCGTGAAAAATTTTACGCGGGCAGGCTCGGCGCCGCCGAACTCACGGAAATCGAGAACGCGGAAATCCGCAAGATCGTCAAAAAGCAGGAAGAAATCGGCCTCGAGTCGATCACCGACGGCGAGTTTCGACGCTCCTGGTGGCACATGGACTTCCTCGGCGGCATCGATGGCGTCGAGGTGATCGAGGCCGACCAGGGCATCCAGTTCGCGGGCGTGCAGACCAAGGCGAAGGCGCCGCGGATCATGGGCAAGCTCGGCTCGAAGCGCCATCCGCACATCGACCATTTCCGCTTCCTCAACGCCATCACGACGAAGACGGCCAAACAGTCGATTCCAAGCCCCTCGATGCTGCACTACCGCGGCGGCCGCAAGTCCATCAACATGGGCGTTTATCCCACGATGGATGAATTTTATCACGATCTCGGCCAGGCCTACAAACAGGCGATCGGCGGCTTCTACGACGCCGGCTGCCGCTACATCCAGATCGACGATTGCAGCTTCGCCTATCTGTGCGATCCCAAACAGCGCGAAATGCTCGCCGCCCGCGGCGACGACCCGGCGAAACAGGGCGACATCTACGTCGGCATGATCAACGCCGCGCTCGAGGGCCGCGCCGCCGATCTCTGCGCCACCATGCACGTCTGCCGCGGCAACTTCCGCTCGACCTTCATTTCGAGCGGCGGCTACGAGCCCATCGCCGACCTCATGTTCAACAAGTTGAACATCGACGGCTATTTCCTCGAATGGGACAACGACCGCTCCGGCGGCTTCGAGCCCCTGCGCTTCCTGCCGAAGGGCAAGACCGTGATCCTCGGCCTCGTCACCTCCAAGACCGGCGAACTCGAAAAGCGCGACGACATCCTGCGCCGCGTCGACGAAGCCGCGAAATACGCGCCGCTCGACCAGCTTTGTCTCTCCCCGCAATGCGGTTTCGCCTCGACCGAGGAAGGCAACACCCTCGCCGAGGAGCAGCAATGGGACAAGCTGCGGCTGGTGATCGACGTTTCGAAGGAAGTCTGGGGCAAGTAGGGACCGTTCGACTGTTTCCCTCTCCCGTCCGCGCGGGGGAGGGAACGCGGCCGCGGTTTCAAAGATCGCGAAAAGCCACTACCCTGTCCGCGATTGAAACGCCTTCGGGGGAGATCCGCCGCCCATGTCCGTTCGCCGCGTCGTCACAGGCCACAATTCGCGAGGCAAGTCCGTGTTCATCATGGATGGCGCCGCGCCGCACGTTTACCAGCGCAGCCCCGGCTCGACGCTCGTCACCGAACTCTGGGACACGAGCGCGACGCCCGCCAGCAACCAGGGATCGGACGATCCGACGTTGCGCGCCTTTCGCCTGCCGCCGCCGAAGAACGGCAGCGTGTTCCGGATCATTTCCTATCCGCCGGACAGCGAGCGCCTCGGCGCGCTGCGAAAGGAGCACGCCTCGCACGCCGACGACGGCACCGGCCGCGCCGGCGCCATCGACCGCACCGGCGCGCGTCATCCCGGCTTCCACAAGACGAACTCCATCGATTACGCCATCGTTCTTTCGGGCGAGATTTACGCGCTGATGGACGAGGGCGAGGTTCTGCTGAAACAGGGCGACGTGCTCGTGCAGCGCGGCACCAACCACGCCTGGAGCAACCGCGGCGCCGAAGCCGCCGTGCTCGCCTTCGTGCTGATCGACGCCGAACCCGTTTGACGGCCGGGAGACACTCATGAAACGCAAGCTTGTCGCGCTCGCCCTGGCGAGCCTTCTCTCCGGCCCCGCCCTCGCGCAGGAGCCTTTCGCGAAGAACATCACGGTTTACGTCGCGGGCACCGCCGGCGGCGGCATCGATCTCTACGCGCGCTTTCTGGGCCGTCACCTCGGCCGCAACATTCCCGGCAATCCCGCCGTCAACGTGCAGGACATGCCGGGCGCGGGCGGCATCCGCGCCGCGAATTTTCTGGCGGAATCGGCGCCGAAGGACGGTTCGGTTCTCGCGACCTTTCCGGGCGGCCCGCTGATCGAGCCGCTCGTCGGCGCGCGCAATCCCGGCTACGACATGAGCCAGTTCCAGTGGATCGGCGCCATGAGCCGCGACGTGTCGTTGTGCATTTCGTGGAAGGCGAGCCCGTTCCAGACCATCGACGACGCCAGGAAGCAGGAAATGATCGTCGCGGGCACCGGCGCCGGGTCCGAGACGGACACATGGCCGCTGGCGCTCAACGCGGCGCTCGGCACGAAGATGCGCATCATCACCGGCTATCTCGGCACCAAGGAAACCTTCATGGCCATCGAGTCCGGCGAGGTGCACGCGCGGTGCGGCATGTCGCTCTCCTCGCTGCGCGCCTCCAAACCCGACTGGCTGCGCGACGACAGGATCAACGTGCTCCTGCAAATCGGCGCCGAGAAAAATCCGACGATCCCCGGCGTGCCCTTCATTTTCGATCTCGTGCAAAAGCCCGAGGACCGGCAGATGATCGAGCTGATGATGATCGGCACCGTGCTGGGCCGGCCCTTCGCGGCGCCGCCGGGAACGCCGCCCGCGCGCGTCGAAATCCTGCGCAAGGCCTTCGACGCGACGATGAAGGATCCGGCCTTCCTCGCAGAGGCGAAACAGATGGACGCCGACATCGCCCCCACCTCCGGAGCGGAAGCCCAGGCGATCATGGCGCGCACCTACGCCACGCCGAAGGCCGTGAGCGAGCGGGTCAAGGCGCTGGTCAACGCCGGCGCGAAATAGGCCGTCGCGCCGCTCTTGCGCGGCGCGCGCCGTTGCGCAAGTCTCTTCCGGAAGCGTCGCGGACACGCATCGGGAGGGACCGCCATGCCGAAACACGCTTGTCTCGCGCTGGGGCTCGTCGCGTTAGCCGCGCCTTGCGTCGCGCAACCCGTCGAACCGTTCAGGCCGATCACCATTTATGTCGCGGGCACCGCGGGCGGCGGCATCGATCTTTACGCGCGCTGGCTGGCGCGCCACCTCGGCCGGCACGTCCCCGGCAATCCCGCCGTCAACGTGCAGGTCATGCCCGGCGCGGGCGGCATCCGCGCCGCCAGTTTTCTCAACGACACCGCGCCGAAGGATGGCTCGGCGCTCGCGACCTTTTCCGGAGGGCCGCTGCTGGAGCCGCTGATCGGCGCGCGCGATCGTGGCTACGACGCGAGCAGGTTCGCGTGGATCGGCGCCATCAGCCGCGATGTCTCCATGTGCATCGCCTGGAAGGACGGGCCATTCAGGACGATCGACGACGCGAAAAAACGCGAGATGATCCTCGCCGGCACCGGCGCGGGCTCCGACACGGACACGTATCCCGTGTTGCTCAACGAGGTGCTTGGCACGAAATTCCGCGTCATCACCGGTTATCTCGGCTCGAAGGAATCCTTCATGGCCATCGAATCCGGCGAGGCCAACGGGCGTTGCGGCATGACGTGGTCGGCGCTGAAGGCCGCCAAACCCGACTGGCTGCGCGACGGAAAGCTTTCGTATTTGCTGCAACTCGGCTCGG
This sequence comes from uncultured Hyphomicrobiales bacterium, assembly GCA_903884435.1. Taxonomy (GTDB): domain Bacteria; phylum Pseudomonadota; class Alphaproteobacteria; order Rhizobiales; family Beijerinckiaceae; genus Terripilifer. The sequence goes on from CAISEY010000258.1 coordinate 23,929, forward strand.
AGAAGATCCCCGAGCTTGGCGACACGCCGCTCGCCGGCGACCTCGTCGGGAAACAGGACGACCGGCAAATGCTGGATCTGCTCACGACGGGCACGAACTTCGGGCGAAATTTCGCCGCGCCGCCCGGCGCGCCGGCGGCGCGCGTCGAAATCCTGCGCCACGCCTTCGACGAAACCATGAAGGACCCCGCCTTCGTCGCCGAGGGCGCGCAAATGCAGGCGGATATCCAGCCGCGCTCCGGCGCTGATTTGCAGGCGTTGATGACGAAGGTCTACGCGACGCCGAAGCCCGTCGTCGAAAGACTGAGGGCGCTGCTGGCGCGCGCCGCCAATTAACGCGGGTCCGCGGCGCCTGTCATTTGCGCCCACAGGCCGGCGAAGGGCGCGAAACGGAACGTCACCCGATGATTGCCCGGCGGAACCGCCACGGCGCGGAACAGCACGTTGGCTTGCAATATCCTCGCTGGCGCGCCATCGACGTCCGCGCGCCACCATGGATGAAACACGTCGTCGAGCACCACCCAGCCGCCTTCGGGCGACTCCGCCTCGATCGCGACTTCGGTGTTGCGATACGCGGCGATCCGCGCGGCGCCCGGCGCGCGTGGCGCGGTCTCCGCCACCCCTTCGAGCAGCACGGTGCGCCTGAAGTCCACGTCGGGCCAGCCGCCGTCGCGCAGCATCGTCCCGAAATCCGCCTCGCGCGCTTGCGTGGCGAACAGCACGCGGGGCAGGGCGCGCGGGTTCTCGAACACGAGGGCGTGTTTCGTTCGCGCCACGAAATCGAGATCGCCGGGCGCGAAGGACGGGTCCATTTGTTCGAGCGGAACCGACGACAGCACGAGGCGCACGCCGAGAAGATCGGCGAGCGGAGACCGGAATCTCGCGTAAAGCGGCGAGAACCGCCGCTGGTCCGGAACGGCGATCTGGTCGCCCGCGCCCGTGGCGTCGGCGAACAGTTTCAGCCGCACCGGGTTGAACCCGAGATCGTGATCGAACCCGTGCACGAGTCCGGCGTTCGGCCAGTCGTATCCGACGGCGGCCAGCTCCACGCGGTCGCGCCGGTCCGGCGCCGCGCGTTCGGCGAGCTTTCTCTCGACGAGCGCGATGGTCTCGTCCGGCGCGTCGGCGCGCAACGCGTCGTAGGTCGCGGGCGGCAGCGCGGTCGATTCGTTCGGCTTGTTGTTGACGGCGAGATCGAGCGTCATCAGCGCCGCGAGCGCGCTGATCGCGAGGCCGGGGCGCCGCGACAGACGCCGCGCGGCGCCAAGCAGCGCCAGCGCGGCGAGGAGCGACGCGCCGCCGACCGCCAGCGCCGGCGCGGCCTGGGCGAGCCGGCCCCTGTCCCACGCGACGAACACGCAGGCGGCGAAAACGAGCCCGACGGACGCCGCGCCCCTCGCGGAAAGAGCGGCGCCTTCTGTCCAGACGCGATGCGCGCCATGCCCCGCGATGATCGCCAGCAGCGCGCAAAGTGGAAACGTCGCGTCCGCCGGACGACGAAACAGATCAATGCCCGGCAGCGCGAAAACCGCGCGGAAAAACGGCGTGTGCGAGCCGAGGGCGTAAAGCAGCGCCAGCAGCGCCGCGAAGGTGAAAAAACGAATGTCGCGCCGCCACGCCGCGCCGCCCGCGCACGCCAGCGCGACGAGCGGCAGCGCGCCGAAATAAACGGCGCCCATGTTGCGCGCGAGAATGAACTCGTTGTCGCCCCAAACCATGGAGCTGGGCGGGCCCCAGAAATCCTTCATCGGCCCATCGACGCCATAGAGATTGGCGACCGCCGCGGTCAACAGCGACAGCGGAGGCAGCGAGCCGCGCGCGGCGCCCGCGAAATCGATGGAAGGCCGGTTCGATTGCGCCGCGAGCGCGATGGTGAAGGCGAGGGGAACCGCCGTGACCGCGAGCCCGCCCGCGAGCCCCGCCGCGAGCGGCGCGAGCGCGGCGCGCGATCGCGCGAAAAAGCCCGCGCCGCACAGGCGCCAGATCACGAAGATCGTCAGCAGATACGCGCACAGCAGCGCGATCTGGTCGCGTCCGAGCGCCATGAATCCGGCGACGATCCCCGCCGCGAGTCCATTCGTCCACGAGCGCCGCTCCAGCGCGCGGGAGAGAAACAGCAGCGCGATCGCGAACCAGCACAGCGAGAGCACCTCGCCGATGTGCTGGATTCGCCAGGCGTTGGAGCCGCCGAAGGCGAAGGCGAAGGCGGCGACGAGCGCGCCTTCGGGGCGCCAGCCGCGGTCCCTGAAAAGCGCCATGATCGCCAGCCCGGCGAGCGTCAGCATGACGAAGACGACCGCGTCGACCGCCTGGAATCCCGGCGCGGAATCGAGCCAGGCGAGCAGCAGGAAGGGCGGCGAGAAAATCAGCGATTGCGGATCGGCGATCTGCGGATGGCCCGCGAAAACGCCCGGCGCCCAGAACGGACTGTCCCCCGCGGCGAGGGAGCGCGCGAGGAAGACGATCTGCGGATAGGCCTGCGCCTTCGCGTCCCAGGGGATGGTGAAGGCCCCCGACAGCCAGGGCCACGACAGGATCGCCGCGCCGAGGCAGAACAGCAGGGCCGCGAGCGGCCAGGCCTCGCGCCGGGCCGCGGCGTCCATCGCGAAACGAGCCCCGTTTGTCAGTCCTGAACGCCCGCCATGGGAACCGCGGCGTCGACGTCGATGAAATGTCCGGCGCGGTCGCGTTTCGAGGCGAGATAGCGGATGTTCTGGTCGGTCAGGCGGCCGAGAATCCGCTGGTCCGAGACGACCTCGAGCCCGGCGGCCTCGAGCGCCGCGATTTTCAGCGGGTTGTTGGTCATCACGCGCACGCGGGCCACGCCAAGCTGCTTGAGCATCATGGCGGCGAAGTCGAAGCCGCGCTGGTCGTGATCGAAACCGAGAACCTCGTCGGCGTCGTAGGTGTCGAAGCCCTGCGCCTGCAACTTGTAGGCGCGCATCTTGTTGGAGAGCCCGTTGCCGCGCCCTTCCTGGTCGAGATAGAGCAGCACGCCCCCGCCGTTCTCCGCCATGTGGCGCGCGGTGTGGCGCAACTGGTCGCCACAATCGCACTTGAGGCTGCCGAAGAGGTCGCCGGTGAGGCAGGCCGAATGCAGGCGCACCGTCACGGGCTGGGCGAAATCCGGCTTGCCGACGATGACCGCGACCTGGTCCCGCATGCCCTCGCCGCCGCGGAAAATCACGAATTCGGTGTCCGGCGCGCCCTCGAGCGGCACCGGCGCGCGCCCGACGATTTGCAGATCGCGCAACGTGCCGGACCGATAGGCTTCGATGGACTTCGCGTCGATGCGGATCAGGCCCTCGCCCTCGATGGAGCGCGCCGAGACCGGCAAGACCACGACGGCGGGGAGTATGAGGGCCAGCCGCGCGAGTTCGAGCGCGGCGAGGTCGAGCTTGCCGAGGGCGGCGACGGGCGCGTCGATGCGCGCGCCAACCTCGAGGCTGAGCAGGGAAATGCGCGCGAGATCGAGATGGGGCAGGGCGATGGCGCCCGGCTTGACCCGGTCGAGGCCAAGCCGGCGCAGGCGGGGCGCCGGAAGCACGAGGCGCGCGCTGCGCCGGGCGAGGGGCTCGAGCACCTCCGCCATGCGGCTGTCCAGCGCCTCGACGCCCATCACGAGGATGTGAGACCGGCCCGCCTTGAGGGCGACTGGCCGTCCGGCGCGAATTTCGGATATTGCCCGCTCGACCGAAACCTGACCAGGACCGCCGTCGGTTTCGAGAATATGCTTGATTTCAGCCACGCGACCCCCGACTCAAACGCGTCTCTCGATTATCATGCCGGCCCGCTTCGTGATCGGCGGGCGGGGTTTCTTACCGCAACATAGTTAAAAAAACTAGGAGCTTTCATGTCAGAGGGGCGCATCCCGGCGCGGTCTCCGGGGCATCCGGAGGAACTTGACGCCGGTCGGGCCGATATTTTCGCTCCGTTTCGGGCCGCGCCCGCCGGAAAACCCTTCGTGGTGGCCCAGCTCGGCCTGTCGCTGGACGGACGAATCGCCACGCACACCGGCGAATCCCGCGGCATCAATGGCGACGCGGCCCTCGATCACCTCCACGCCATCCGCGCCAACGTGGACGCGGTTCTGGTCGGCGCCGGCACGGTCGAGGCGGACGACCCGCAACTCAATGTCCGGCGCGTGCGGGGCCGCAATCCGGCCCGCGTCGTGATCGATCCCTCCGGCCGGCTTGGCGGCGCCGGAAAGTGGCTCGACCGCGACGGCGCCCGGCTGCTGATGGTGAGCGCCGGCGGCCGCGCCCCCCACGGCGCCGAACTGGTGCGGCTGCCGCTCGTGGACGGCCTCATCTCTCCGCGCGCCATCGTGGACGCTCTCTTCGCCACGGGCCTGCGCCGCGTCCTCGTCGAGGGCGGCGCCCGCACCATCTCCGCCTTCATCGACGCGGGTTGCGTCGACCGGCTGCACATATTGATGGCGCCGGTCATCATCGGCTCGGGCAAGACCGGACTCGATCTCGCGCCCGTCGCCAGTCTCGACCGGGCCCTTCGCCCGAAAACCGGGATTCACGTTCTCGCGGGTGGAGAAGTCGTCTTCGACTGCGATCTCAGGCAGTCCGCCTGAACGGCGGCGAGGGGAGGGACACATGACAGGCATGGCGACACGGGACCGGCCCGAACATTATTCCGCGGCCTCGAAATGGCTTCACTGGATCGTCGCGCTTTGCGTGCTGGCGACGATCCCCATGGGGCTCGTCATGGACCGGCTGCCCGAGGGCGATCTGCAAAACCGCCTGTTCGACCTTCACCGCTCGACGGGCGTGCTGGTGCTGGCGCTGGCTGTCCTTCGCGTCGCCGTCCGGCGATTTTCTGGCGTGCCCGCGCCGGCGAAAATGCTGACGACGTTCGAGCGCGTCGCCTCGACGGCGGCGCATCACACGCTGTTGCTGCTGCTGTTTCTGCTGCCGCTGGTCGGCTGGGCCTCGATGGACGCCTATCGCGCCGACGTGTCCGTCTTCGGCCTGTTCACGCTGCCGCACGTCATTCCGCAAAACGACGCCGTTTACAAAATTCTCTCGGCCGCCCACTGGATTCTCGGCTGGCTGATGGCCTTCGTCGTCGCGGCGCACGCGGGCGGCGCGCTGATGCACGGATTCATCAAGCGCGACGGCGTGCTGAACCGCATGTTGCCCGACGTTTTCGGGCGGATGCTCGACGCCGTCGTCGGACGGGCGCGATAACGCCGGCCATCGAAGCGGTCGCGGCGCCGGCTCCTCAGCCGACGAAGGGTTCGGTGGTCGGCCGCGCGAAAAAATCCTCGTGGCCGATGGCGCAGGCGCTCGCACCGCGCCGCGCCGCGAGCCACGAAGCGACGTCCGCGGCGGGCACGCGGCCCGTTTCGGCCACAGCGCCCGCCGAACCTTCGGCGAGCATGGCGATCAGCGCGGAATCCGCCGCGCCCAGCATCCAGGCGCTCTGCCCGATCTGGATTTCCCAGCCGGCCTTTTCGAACGCCTCGATCAGGCATGACATGGCGCCCGGCCCCGCCGCGGGGCCGAACCCCTTGTCGGTCGCCTGGTGGGCGTGGAACGCCGCGAGCATCGCCTCGTCCGCGGGGTGCGGGGGCCGCCAGACCTCGACTCCGTCATAGGTCAGGACCGTGTAGAGCGGCAATTCGCGTTCGACGAGCGCCGCGCAGAAACAAGCGATCCACGTCGCCGCCGCGAGATCGAAAAACGCGGCGGCGGTCACGAGGTCGATTTCGCCGGAGAGCGCGCGGTCGAGATCGCGCGCGAGGTCGGCCTCTTCGAAATCAACGAAAATCGTCTTGCCGTCTTTTTCGAGGCGAAGCGCCCCATCCGCTTCGGTCTCCGCCGTTTCCGCCCAGGCCGAGAGCGCGGCGCGCGCGGCGGCCAGCAAGGCGGGATCGTGATCGACGAGCCGCCACGACTGGATTTTCGGCAGCCGCGGCGCGAGCGCGCGCAGGTTGGAGCCCGAGCCGCAACCGAGATCGAGGATGTTGGCGATCTCGCGTCCGTCGAACATTTCGAGCGCGGTTTCCTCGACCGCGGGATTGCGCGCGCGATGGTCGACCGGCTCGCGCAGGGCGAGCCATTCCGCCGAAAAACCGCTCATGTGTGTGTCTCCGCGACAGTCCTGACGACGGACGCGACGATCGCCGCGGCGTCTTCCCAGCCTGGAAGTTGTTGCCCGGCGCGCCAGGCGGCGTCGGCGAGCTTTCGGCGAAGCGCGGCGTCGCCGAGCGCCTGTTCCAGCGCCGCGCGCAGCGCGGCCGCGTCGCCCGGCGGAACTTTCAGTCCCGCGTCGTCGGGCACCGTCTTCGCGGCGGCGCCGCCGGTCGTCGTGACGATGGGCAGGCCGCGCGCCATGGCTTCGGCCAGCGCCATGCCATAGCCCTCGTAGAGCGAGGACATGACGAAGAGATCGGCTCCGGCGTAGGCGCGCTCCAGCGCCTCCGGGCCAAGTTCGCCGATGAGCTCGACGCGGTCGGCGAGGCCCGCCGCGTCGATTTGCGCGCGCAGGGCGGCGGCGGTCGGCGGATCGCGGTCGGGGCTGCCGGCGAGGCGCAGCGTCCATGGCAGATGTTTCAGGCCGGCGAGCGCCTCGACGAGTATGTTGAACGCCTTGCGCGGCACGATGGAGCCGACCGACAGGA
>CAISEY010000259.1 GCA_903884435.1 uncultured Hyphomicrobiales bacterium
GGCCATGTCGGGATATTGCAGCTTGCACGCGAGTTCCGCGCCGTCGCGCGCGCGCGCCCGGTGAACCTGGCCGAGCGAGGCCGCCGCGGCAGGCTTCAGGTCGAAGGATTCGAACTTTTCCCGCCATCCCGCGCCAAGCTCCGCCTGCATGCGCCGGGTGACGAAGGCGGCGCCCATGGGCGGCGCTTCCGCCTGCAATTTCTGCAATTCCTCGACGTAGTGCGGCGGAAGCGCCTCGGGGATCGTCGAGATGAGCTGCGCCACCTTCATCATTGGCCCCTTGAGCGAGCCGAGCGCGCGCGCCAGCGAGGCCGCGTTGTCCGCGCCGCGGCTCTCGCCGCCGAACACGCGCCCGGCCACGATTCGCGCGGCGACGCCGCCGACGTTGACGCCGACGCGGGCGTAACGGGCGGCTCGCGCCGAAAATCTGTTGGCTTCGTCGTCGCGCATGTCCGGGAGCCCGCCTGGGTGAACGTCACAGGTAATCATTGGCCCGGCATTGTCCAGCCGTGCCCCGATTGCCGCGCGCCGGCGGGGGGAATAGTCTCTTCGCGACGGCGGAAGGATCGCCGCGCCAGGGAGGCAAACATGAACAACACACTACGCGCCGCGTCGCGCGCCGGCGTCGCCGTGCTGCTGTCCGCGTCGTTCGCGATGGCCGCCGAAATCAAGGTTGTCACCGTTGGCGGCCTGCAAAAGGGCGTCGCGCTTATCGCCGCCGATTTCGAGAAGGAGACCGGCAACAAGGTGAAGTTCAATTTCACCAATCCCGCCAATCTCGCGAAAACGCTGGCGAGCGAAGGCCCGTTCGACGTGATCGTGGTGGCGTCGCAGCCTGTCGCGGAGCTCGAAAAAGCCGGCAAGCTCGTTCCGGGAACGCATGTGAAGGCGGTGCGCGGAGGCATCGCGATTTCGGTGAGGGAAGGCGCGCCGAAGCCCGATCTTTCGACGCCGGAGGCGCTCAGGGCCGCGGTTCTCGCCGCCAGGACCATCGTCTACACCGATCCGGCGACGCCCAACGGCAGTGGCGAAAAAACGAAGGTCATTCTGGAGAAGCTGGGCGTGTGGGACGCCGTCGTCGCGAAGGGCAAGATCGAGAGCCTCGGGCCGGGCAAGGAAGCCGTGGCGAAGGGAACCTTCGAACTCGGCTTCTTCAACGCCAGCGAGGCGGAGGCGCCGGGCTGCGTGATCGCGGGGCTCGTTCCCGCCTCCTTGCAGCAATACACCAATTACGACGCCGGCGTGTTCGGCGACGCGGCGGCGAAGGACGCCGGCGTGGCTTTCGTGAAATTCCTCACGGGCAAGGCGGCCGGCGAGCGCTGGAAGGCGGCGCGGATGGAGCCGGCGGCGATGTAGGCGGCTCAGCGGCCGTTCGCGATGTCGTCGAGCGTCCGGGCGAGTTCGTCCCGCGCGCTCGCGAGCCCCTTGTAGGACGTCTGGTCCGGCGTCAGCGCCAGCAATTGCGCGCGCAGGCCCGCCGCGAGGCCGCGCCCGCGCGGATGGCTCGCCAGCGCCGCGACGGGATCGACGTGGGTGCGGATCGTGAAGAGAATGTCGCCCGAGACCGGCAGCCGCGTCAGGGTTTGCCGTTCGACGCGCACGTGGGCGCGCGCCGGGTCGTCCTGGCGAAAGCGGGCGGCGGCGGCGTCCGGCGGGCGATGCAGGTCCGCGTCGCCATAGATCGACCAGTTGAAGCGCAGCAGCGGCGCTCCGGGGCGCAGATTGTCGAAAATCCGGGCGACGACGTTCTCCATCCGGCCCGCGAAGCCCGGCACGGGCGCGTGGATCGCCGAAAGATCGGCGCCGGCCTTGTCCGCCAGAGACCAGCCCGCCGGAAAGCACAGAACCGCCGCCGCGAGCCGCCAGGCGCGCTCGTCGCGACGCATGAGGCAGAGGTCTTCCTGCACGAGGCGCGCCGCGGTCACGAGCGGCGTTTCGTCGCCGTCGAGCGGCACGGCGCGGCCCGCCGGGAGAACGCGCATCGCGGCGCCTTCCTGTGCGTATGTTTCGGGAAATTTTTCCGGCAGATGTTTCGCGAGCATGGCGAGAACTTCCACGCCGGCCTCGCGCGTCGCGGGCTCCTCGCGCGCCACGCGGTCGCGCCGCGTGGCGAGGAGGCGTTCCTTTTCCGCGAGATCGCGAACGAGATGGCCGTCGACCTCGATCCAGTCGCGCGCGCCAAGCGGTTCGAGGGCGATCGTGAAGGGCTGTTTCGAACCGTCGTAAGGCGTGTGCGCGAAGGTCATGGCTCTCCCGTCGAAAGGGGGCGCGAAACCGAGATTGGCGTTTTCCGGCGCGCGCTATAACATATTCCCCGTGGATATCGCCGGCGCCCGCGAGACGGGCGCGGAGCGCCGTTCGTGACCGTCTGGAGAAAACATTTCATGTCCTCGACCCTTGTCCCGCGCGCCCTCGCCCTTGGCGCCCTGTCGCTCGCCGCCCTCGCGGCTTCCGCGCCGGCGGCTTTCGCCGAGCCTCTGAAAATCGGCTTCGTGGTGACGCAATCGGGCCCCGGCGCCGTCGTCGGCCAGGACATGATGGCCGGTTTCAAGATCGGCCTGAAGGACGCCGGGCTCGATTCCGGCCCCAACGCGGTGCAGGTGATCTACGAGGACGACCAGCTCAAGCCGGACGTGGGCCGTCTGGCGACGACCAAGCTGCTCGAGCGCGACAAGGTCAATCTCGTGTCGGGGATGATCTGGTCGAACGTGCTGCTGGCGAGCGCCAAGCCGGTGCTCGACGCCAATGCCATTCTCGTCAGCGCCAACGCCGGCCCGTCGGAATACGCGGGCAAGCTGTGCCATCCGAATTTCTTCGGCGTCGCCTTCCAGAACGACACGCTGCACGAGCCGGGCGGAGCCTACGCGCAGGCGAAGGGCATCAAGCGCCTCGGCATGATCGCGCCAAACTATCCGGCGGGCAAGGACGCGATCAACGGCGTCAAGCGCTTCTACAAGGGCGAGAGCGCGGCGGAACTCTATCCCTCGCTCGACCAGTTCGAATTCGCCGCGGAGATCGCGCAATTGCGCGCCGCGAAGGCCGAGGCCGTCTATTTCTTCTTCGCGGGCGCCCAGGCGATCAGCTTCCTCAAGCAATACGATCAGGCCGGACTGACGAAGACGATGCCGCTGATCGGCGCCGTTCCCTCGCTCGACGCCATCGTGCGCAACGGCGTCGGCGCCGCGGCGGTCGGCTCGATCATCACCACCTTCTGGGACGACAGTTTCGATAATCCCGTCAACAAGAAGTTCGTCGCCGATTTCGCCGCGGGCGAAAAGCGGATGCCGACCAGCTACGCGGCCACGGGCTACGACACGGCGCGGCTCATCGGCGCGGCGCTGGCGAAGGTCAATGGCGACGTGGCCAACCGCAAGGCTTTCTCGGCGGCGCTCGCCAGCGTCGAATTCGCCTCGACGCGCGGATCGTTCAAGTTCAACACCAACCACATGCCCATCCAGAACTTCTACGCCGGCCCGATCGTCGCCGATGGCGAAGGAAAGTCGAAAGTCGGCGCGCTGGAACTCGTGCTGAAGGACCACAAGGACAGTTTCGCGCCGACCTGCCAGATGGCCGCGAACTGACATCGGGCGGCGGGCGCGGACGGACGCGATGATTTATCGCTATTTCGGCCAGGAGGAGCTCGACCGGCGCCTCAACGCGCGCGCCACCGTGACGGACATCGCGCCCTTCATGCGCGCCTACGCGGAGGAAAGCGCGAAGTGCCGCAGCGAACTCGATTGCCGCGCCGGCGTCAAATACGGGCCGAAGGACGCCGAGAGGATCGACGTCTTCCCCGCGCGCTGGCCGGACAGCCCGGTTTTCGTGTTCATCCATGGCGGCTACTGGCGGATGCTCGACGCCGCCGATTCGTCCTTCATGGCGCGGCAGTTCGTGCGGGCCGGCGCCGCCGTGGTCGCGATCAATTACGAACTCGCGCCCGCCGCCAGCATCGACGAGATCGTGCGCCAGTGTCGCGCTGCGCTCGTCCATGTGTGGCGTCACGCGCGGGAGTTTGGCGGCGATCCCGCGCGCATTCATGTGTCCGGCTCCTCGGCCGGCGGACATCTGGCGGGCATGATGCTGTCCGGCGGCTGGGCGGAGGCGTTCGGCGCGCCCGGCCTGCGCGTGCAATCGGCCTCGCCGCTGTCGGGACTGTTCGACCTCGAGCCGGTGCGGCTGTCGAATTGCAACGAATGGGCGAGGCTCGACGCGGACTCGGCGGCGCGCAACTCGCCGGTCCTGCACTTGCCCGATCCGCCGCTGCCGATGGTCGTGTCTTACGCGCCGAACGAGGCGGGGGAATTCGCGATCCAGTCGGAAGCCTATATCGCGGCCTGCCGGGCGCGCGGCTGCGACGTGGAATTCGTCGCCGAGCCCGGGACGAACCATTTCGACCTGCCGCTACGGTTCATGGACCGCGACTCCGCGCTGACGCGCGCGGTGCTGCGAGTCATGGGGCTGGCGTGAGGCGGGCGCCTGTCAGATCGGCGCGGTGTCGCAATCGTAGGTGAACAGCCATTCGTAGCGTTCGGCCACGGCGTCGCCGCTCCATTCGCGGCCGATGAATTCGTCGGCTTTCACGGGGTCGCGATAGTCCTGGTTGTGGAAGCGCGAGATCATGTCCGTCGCGCCCGCGACCATGCGGTTGTCGCGTTCGAGGCGGGCCCGCTCGTAGGCCTGGAAGGCCTCGAAGACGTCGCCGTATTTTTCGAGGCAGCGGGCCAGCACGACGCCGTCCTCGAGCGCCATCACGGCGCCCTGGGCGAGGAAGGGCAGGGTCGGATGGCAGGCGTCGCCGAGCAGCGTGGCGCGACCGTATGAATAGCGCGGCAACGGCTTGCGAACGAGATAGGCCCATTTAAGCAGTCTCGGCGCGGCGTCGATCAGGGTGTGGACGTCGTCGTGCCAGCCCGCGTAGTCCTCGTGGCACTGCTTTTTCGTGCCCTCGGCGGACCAGGCGGCCTCGTCCCATTCGGGTTTCTCGATGGTCGCGGCGAGGTTCATGATCTCGCCGTCGCGCAGTGGATAGTGAACGACGTGGCCGTTGGGGCCGATCCAGTTCACGGCCATGCTCGCCTGCATGCGCGCCGGCAGCGCCTGCAGCGGGATGACGCCGCGCCAGATCATCATTTTCGCGTATTCCGGCGGCGAATCGTTCGCCGTGGAGCGGCGCACCGTGGAATTGACGCCATCGCAGCCGATCAGCGCGTCGCCGACGACGGTCTGGCCATTTTCCAGCGAGAGGTGAATCTTGCCGTCTTTCTCGACGAAGCCCGTGGTCTTCGAATTGAGATGCACGGCCCCCGGATTCTGGCGCATGACCGCGTCCGTCACCGACTTCAGGAGGTCGGGCCTGTAGACCGTGAGATAGGGATACCCGTAACGCCGCACGGCGAGCGGGCCGAGGTCGAAGAGCTTCCAGGCCTTGCCCGTGTTCCACAGGCGCACTTCCTTGCTCTCCGACTTGCAGGAGAGTTGCCGCAACGTCTCGAAGGCGCCGATGGAATCGAGCGCGCGGTTTCCATTCGGGCTGATCTGGATGCCCGCGCCAATCTCGCGCAATTCGTCGGCCTGTTCGTAAACATCGACCTCGAACCCGCGTTGCAGGAGCGCCGCCGCCACGCACATGCCGCCGATGCCGCCGCCGGCGATGAGAATATGTGGTTTCGCCTTGCTCATGTCGCGAGCCTCCCTGCCGAACGCCTTGTAACGTGACGGAGCCGGGGCGCCAATGCGGCGCGGCGGCGCGGCCCGGGGCTCACTCCGGCCAGTTTTCCCGAACCCAGGCGAGCAGCGCGTCCTCGGTGGCCTCGCCAGCCGTCAGCGCGAGAAACATGATCGAGGCATCCGCGGCGGTTGGCCTGAAGGCCACGCCGTTGCGCCGCAGGAAGGCCATCATGGCGAGGAAGGCGATGCGCTTGCCGCCATCGACGAAGGGGCGATGGCGCGCGAGGTTGAAAGCGAGCGCCGCGGCGAGGACGGCGAGATCCTGCTCGCCGAACAGAAACATGTTCATCGGACGCGACAGCGCGACTTCGAGCGCGTCCGCGTCGCGAACGCCCGGCGAACCGCCGAAGCGCTTGAGATGCCTCTCCTGAACGAGCTTGACCTGGTCGGCGGTGAGCCAGAGGGGTTCGGTCATTTCGCGAGCCCTCGCAGCAGGTCGTCGTATTCGTCCATGATCCCGTCGACGAGGGTCAGGGTCGCCTCGAGTTCCGGATCGTCGCGGGAAATGAGCAACCCGCCATCGGGCGTCTCCCGCAGAAAAAAACTCCGGCCTTCCTCGAAGCCCAGACGAATCGCCAGTTCGCGCGGCAGCAGGAACCCGATCGAGTTTCCGAAGCGTTTTGGCTCGATCTTCATGGATCCGGTCCATCTTCGCGCGTTGCTCGTCTGGCTGGCCCGCGTTTTTCTTCGCGGATCGGGTCAGTCGCCGGGCACGCTTACCAGTTCACCTTTGGCGGGACACTCCTTCGTGATGAAATAGCCTTTATCAAAAAGAAATTTGAAACCGTCGATCAGATCCCGGAAGCGCGGACGCGCGAACGGCATGTTCTGCACGGCGGAGAAAAACAGCGTTCCGTCGGCGTTGACCAGGAACAGGCCCGGCTCGCAGCAGACCGGCGGTTCCGAAAGCCCCTCCTTGCGGGGTCGCCCTTCCGTGAGAAACAATCCCCAGTCGCGGGCTTCGCGCGGCGAGATCCCGTAGGCCACCCGCAGGTTTTTCAGGCCCCAGTCCGCTCTCGTGCGCTCGCCGCGGCCCGGCTCGTCGCAGGACACGGCGACCGCGGAGACGCCGCGTTTTTCGAACTCGTGCAACAGGCCGTCGAGTTCGACGAGATAATTGTTGCATTGCTGGCAATGCAGACCGCGGTAAAACACGATCATCGAGAAGAGTTTCGGCTGTTCCCGCCGCAGATCGTAGAGGCCGCCACCGGCGAGCCGTGCGACGAGGGGCGGCGCCGGCTGGCGTGGAATCACGGGCACGAGATCGGTCATCGGCAAGCCGTCTCCCCTCATCCGTCTTCCTCCCCGGTCACTTCGGGGGGGATCGTAGCAGGTTCGGGGCGGGCCGCAATCGCCCGGGCTAGCCTCGTCCGAGGCGGCTCTGGCCATCGCGCGCGGTCCGGTTGTTGGGATCGACGACGATGGCGCGTCCATAGGATTCCTGCGCCTTGGCCTTGTTGCCCTGCTTTTCATAGGCGAGGCCGAGGCCGGCCCAGGCGTCGGCGTTGTGGTTGTCGACGTTGAGAGCCGCGTTGAAATCCTCGATGGCGAGGTCGAACTTGCCGGTGGCGGTGAGGCTCTGGCCGCGCGCCTGATAGGGCGCGGCCGCGAAGGGGTCGCGATCGATCGCGTTGTCGAAATCGGTGATGGCGCGCGCGTGATCGCCGTTGCGCTGGTGGATCAGGCCGCGGGCGTGGAAGGCCTGGGCGCCTTCAGGATTGAGCCTTATGGCCTGGTCGAGGTCCGACATCGCGTCCGTCAGGTTGCCCTGGGCGCGCAGCAGGTTCGCCCGGCCCAGATAGGCTGGCGCGTGGTTCGGGTCCGCGGCGATGGCGCGGCCGAAATCGGCGAGGGCGAGGTCGTTCTTGCCAGTCTGGCGCAGGGCGAGGGCGCGGTTGGTGAAAGCCGCAGCATATCGCGGATTGATGCGCACCGCCTGGGTGAAATCGGCGATGGCTTCCTGATACTTGCCGCCGCGCGCGTAGGCGGCGCCGCGGGTGTTGTAGGGCTCGGCGTTGTCGGGGTTGCGCTTCACCACGTCCGAGAGCGAGCCGATATTGTCGGCGAAGGAGCCGTCCGGCGCCTCGACTTCCGCGATGCGCGGGCCGGACACGCCGAGCGCGCCGGACGTTGTTTCGCAGCCCGCGAGCGCGAGGCCGGCGAGGAGGACGAGGGCCAGGCGGGCCGGGGTGGAGAAGTTCAGGAGCGGCTCGATCATTTTTACTCTGGGCGTTACTCTGGGCGGCGAGCCGAAAACCGGCCGTTCCCCCGCCGGTCGTCGATGAATGGGGCCGAACGCACCCCGAAACGGCAATTCCCGGGCGGAAGGCCCGTGGTCTTCGCATTTTTCCCGACGGCTGTCATCCACGACAAAAACGCCCGGAAGGAGGCCATCCGGGCGCGCGTGAAGAAAAAGTCCGGAAAGCCGACCGCTTTAGCGGCGCGCGCCGATTTCGGGCTTCGGCTTCATGGGAAGCAGGCCTTCGCGCTGCATCTTCTTGCGGGCCAGCTTGCGGGCCCGGCGCACGGCCTCGGCCTGCTCGCGCGCGCGCTTCTCGGAGGGCTTCTCGTAATGGCCGCGCAACTTCATCTCGCGGAAGATGCCCTCGCGCTGCATCTTCTTCTTGAGCGCCTTGAGGGCCTGGTCGACGTTATTGTCACGGACGAGAACTTGCACGAGGACTCCTGATATGCGCGGGCGTTCCGGACCACGCCAAAGTCTGAAAATCCCGGAAACACGGAACGCATCCGGCGCGTTCAGGGCAGGCGCGGCGAATAGCAGAAGCTTTTCACCTTGTCCAGCGCGGGCGCGCCGGAAAATCTTGGTGGAAAGCGCCGCTATTCCGGCAAAATTCGCGTCACGTGGCCCATTTTGCGGCCGGCGCGCGCCTCGTGCTTGCCGTAGAGATGCAGGCAGGCGCCGGGCTCGCGCAGGAGATCGCGCCAGGCGAGCGCCTGCGCGCCGATCAGATTGCGCATCTCGATCCGTCCATGGCGCCGCGTGGAGCCGAGCGGCCAGCCGCAGATGGCGCGCACGTGCTGTTCGAACTGGCTCGTCGCCGCGCCATCGATGGTCCAGTGACCGGAATTGTGCACCCTCGGAGCTATTTCGTTGACGACCAGGCGCTCGCCGGTCCCTTCGCCAACGACGAACATCTCGACGGCGATGACGCCGACATAGTCGAGCGCCCTGAGGACCGCCGCCGTGATCTCCATGGCCTCGCGGGCGGTCGCGGGGGAAATCCGCGCCGGCGCGGTGGTGAGGCTGAGGATGTGGTTGGCGTGAATGTTTTCATTCACGTCGAAGGCCGCGATGTCGCCGTCCGCGCCGCGCGCCGCGACGACCGAAACCTCCCGGACAAAGGGCACGAGCCCTTCCAGGATCGAAGGCGCCCCGCCCGTGGCGGAAAAACTCGCGACCGGATCGTCGCCGGGCCGGATCATCGCCTGGCCCTTGCCATCGTAGCCAAAACGTCGGGTCTTCAGAATCGCCGGACAGCCGAGGTCCAAGAGCGCCGCGGCGAGCGCCCCGGCGTCGTCGACCGCGCGAAAGGGAGCCGTCTCGATCCCGAGGCCGTTCAGGAAGGTTTTTTCAACCAGCCGGTCCTGCGAGGTGGCGAGCGCGCGCGGATCGGGACGCACGGGCAGCCGGGCCGCGAGAAATTCCGCCGTGTGGGCGGGCACGTTCTCGAATTCATAGGTGACAAGCTTCACGCTGGCGGCGAATTCGGCGAGCGCGTCGTCGTTGTCGTAGGCGGCGCGGGTGTGGCGCGCCGAAACGTCGAAGGCGGGGCCGCTGTCGGGGCAGAATATGTGCGTTCTGATTCCGAGCCGCGCGGCGGCGAGCGACAGCATCCGCCCGAGCTGGCCGGATCCCAGGATGCCGATGATGTCGCCGGGAACGACGGATTCGGGATTTGGCATCGTCGTCAATGTCCCGGGCCCGGCCCGTCGACGGGGCGGTCGGCGACGGCGGCGGTTTGCGCCGCGCGCCAGTCGTCGAGCCGGCGGGCGAGCGCCTCGTCGTTCAGCGCGAGCACGGCCGCGGCGAGCAGCGCCGCGTTGACCGCGCCGGCGCGGCCGATCGCCAGCGTGCCCACGGGGATCCCGGCGGGCATCTGGACGATGGACAGCAATGAATCCCGCCCCGAAAGCGCCTTCGATTCGACGGGGACGCCGAACACTGGCAGCGGGGTCATCGAGGCCGTCATGCCCGGAAGGTGGGCGGCTCCGCCGGCGCCCGCGATCACGACCCTGAATCCGGCGGCCTTCGCGCCCTTCGCGAAAGCCACGAGCCGGTCCGGGGTTCGGTGGGCGGAAACGATGCGCGCCTCGTGGCCCACGCCGAGCGCGTCGAGCGTTTGCGCGGCGTGACGCATGGTTTCCCAGTCCGACTGGCTGCCCATGATGATGGCGACAGGATGAGCGCCGCTGGCCAAGAAAGCCCCCCATTTCGCGGAAAGCTCGCGGACATAGACGAAGCCCCGGCCCGCCGCAAGCGGGACGACGTCAGGCGATGATGTCGGGGGTCAGCTGGTCCTCGAGGAAGCTCACCCGGTCGCGCAAGGTGAGCTTGCGCTTCTTCAGCCGTTGCAATTGAAGCTGATCGACGGAACCCACGCGATGCAGCGCCTCGATGGCGACGTCGAGATCGCGATGTTCCTCGCGCAAACGTTCGATTTCGGCGCGCAAGGCGTTGCTTTCCCCGTCGCCCGTTGAATTCGACATGAACAAGCTCTGCCGCCAGCGAATGTGCGGCCACCAACTAACCCGGGGGCGTTGGCGAACGCAAGCGCCACGAAATGTTAAGACTGACCGTTTCGACGACGTTTGTGTGACAGATTTCGCTTGCCGGAATTCCGCCTTGTGGCACACTTGTCGCGTCAGCATCAAAACGGGAGACGTTTCATGTCCCTGCAAAACCATCTCGTCGAACTCGAACGCCGGCACCAGACGCTGGAAAAGCAGATCGAGACGGAAAAGGTTCATCCAGGCGCGAGCGATCTCAGAGTGGCCGAGCTGAAGCGAAAGAAACTGCTGCTCAAGGACGAAATCCGGAAATTGCGGGAAAATCTGAGCGTCCCGTCCATGCACTGATCCATCTATCTTTCCCCGGGTTCCGTCGCGCGCGGCGGGAGACGTCCGCCTGACCGTTGGACGATGCGGACGCGCGGGGAAGACGATATCGAAAAAGGGGACTGGAACTCGCTCGCGGGCGGGTTTATGAGGTTGCCTGCTTCATCAAAGGGCTCTCGTCAACAAACGCCGGAGTTCAGGCGCCGGACCCGCGAACATGAACCCATCCAGCGAAAACGCCTCGCCGTCCCCTGACGAAGTCCGCGCCGCGCTGGGGCGATTGCGCGCTTTCGCCGATTTCTCGCATTCGCCGCGCCTCGTCAGTTTTCTCGAGTTCATCGTCGGGGAGGCGCTGGAAGGCCGCGGCGATTCGTTGCGCGCCTACACGGTCGCCGTGTCCGTGTTCGAGCGCGACGCGAATTTCGACGCGCACAACAATTCCATCGTCCGGGTCGAGGCGACGCGCCTGCGCAAGGCGATCAGAAATTACTACGAAGGCGACGGCCGCGACGATCCGGTGCGCATCGAGGTTCCGCTCGGCGGATACGTGCCGAAATTCGTTCGCAACGCGCCGGCGCCGGTCGCGCGGCCGCCCGCGGAGCCGACGCGCGCGGCGGATCCGGAACCCGCGGTTTTCGCGGTCGCCGCGGCGGCTCCCCCGCCCGCCGCGCGGCAAACCCGCCGGAGCGTCGCCCTGGCCGGCGCCGGTCTCGCGCTCGTGGCCGTCGCCTTCGGGCTCGGGACGCGGTTCGTTGAACCGGGCGCGTCGAGGTTCGCCCTGACCGAACCCGCGACGAAGGCCGAGCCGCAGCGCGCGGCCTCGATTCTGCCGCTCGTCAACGTGAGCGCCATTCAGGTCGACGCCGAGGACGTGGACGCCTGGTCCGTCGCCGGGCAATTGCAGCAGGAGCTCGCCGACGCCATCGCAAGGTTCGACGAGGTCGGCGTGCTGCGTGGTTTCGCGCGCTCCAATGGCGATCTTCCGCCCCCGGCGGTCGCGGACTACGAGTTGCAGGGCCATGTCGATCTGCTGGAGAACCGGCGGGTCGAGGCGACCTTCCGTCTGCTGCACGCGGTCGATCGCCGCGTCGTCTGGAGCGGCGCGTTCAACCTGCCGTCCGTTTCGATCGACGCGGGCGAGCGCGCCGGGCTCGTTCGTTCGGTGGCGACTCCCATCGCCCAGCCGTTCGGCGCCATCGCCAGCGACTTGCGCGCGCGGATCGACACGGGAGCGCCGACGTCCAGAAGCGCGGAGTGCATCGCGCGGTTCGAGGATTTCTGGGATGTCCGCACCGAGGCGACGCGGCGCGCCGCGCACGAGTGCCTGACCGCGGCGGTCGCCGCGCAGCCGCGGGCGGTCGCTTATCTGGTCCGGCTCGCCAGTCTCAATATCGCCGAATATCTCGGCGATCTGCCGCGCCTTGATTCGAGGCCGCCGCTCGACGCGGCCGAGGACTTCGCCCGGATGGCCATCCGGATCGCGCCGCAGCGCGCCCATCCCTATCTCGCCCTGTCGCAGGCGCTCAATTTGCGCGGCGACTACGAGAACGCGCTGCACCTCGCCGAACACGCGCGGGAACTGAATCCCTTCGACACCGAGATCATGGCCCAGCTTGGCGCCATCTACATCGTGCGCGGCAAGCCCGACGCCGGGGCGCGCCTGTTGAGACAGGCGATGGAAGGCAATCCGGCCTATCCGGGCTGGATCAATTTTTATCTCTTTCTCGAGGCCTTCATGCGCGACGATCCCGTCGCGCAGCGGGCGGCGATCGGCAATATCGGCGAGAGCCAGGAGCCGGACGCGATTTTCGCCCGCGTCATCGCGGCGGCGGAATCCGGCGAGATCGACGAGGCGAGACGCCTGCTCGGCGAGTTGCGCGACAACGCGCCCTCCTTCGCGGCTTCGCCGCGCAAGGGGCTCGAGCGGCTGACCCTCGCGCCGGGCGTCATCGACAGGATGATGTTCTCGATGAAGAAAGCCGGCCTTTGAGGGCCAGCGCGCTGGCCGCGAACCTGTTCAGGTCACGTCGCGCGTCATGTCGCGCAACCTGAATTTCTGGATCTTGCCGGTCGAGGTTTTCGGGAGTTCGACGAACACCACGTGTTTCGGACATTTGAAGCGCGCCAGATGGCCGCGGCACCAGTCGATCAGCTCTTCCGCGCTCGCCTTTTTTCCCGGTCGCAGCTCGACGAAGGCGCAGGGCGTCTCGCCCCAGCGGTCGTCAGCCTTCGCGACGACGGCCGCCGCCTGCACGGCGGGGTGTTTGTAGAGCGCGTCCTCGACCTCGATCGAGGAAATGTTCTCGCCGCCGGAGATGATGATGTCCTTCGAGCGGTCCTTGAGCTGGACGTATCCGTCGGGGTGTTTGACGCCGAGGTCGCCGGAATGGAACCAGCCGCCGGCGAAGGCCGCGTCGGTCGCCTTTTTGTTCTTGAGATAGCCCTTCATCACGACATTGCCGCGGAACATGACTTCTCCGAGCGTTTCTCCATCGGGGGGCGTGGATCGCATGGTCCCGGGGTCCATCACGTCGAGGCCCTCCAGCACGGGATAACGCACGCCCTGGCGTGATTTGCGCGCGGCCTGTTCGGCCAGCGGCAGGTCGTTCCAGGCCTCGTGCCACTCGTTGACGACGGCGGGGCCATAGACTTCGGTGAGCCCGTAGAGATGGGTGACGTTGAAGCCGGCTTCCTTCATCGCGGCGAGCACCGCCTCGGGCGGCGGCGCGGCGGCCGTGAAGAACTCGACCCGGTGCGGAAGGGGTTTTTTGTCGGACGCGGGCGCGTTGAGAAGCGTCGACATGACGATGGGCGCGCCGCAGAGATGGGTGACTTTCTCCGTCGCGATGAGATCGAACATGCGCGCGGCGCGCACCTGTCGCAGGCACACCTGCACGCCGGCGGCGAGCACGATGGACCAGGGGAAGCACCAGCCGTTGCAGTGGAACATCGGCAACGTCCAGAGATAGACCGGATGGCGTCCGAGATTGCCGGTGAGCAGGTTGCCCATGGCGAGCAGCGCCGCGCCGCGGTGGTGATAGACGACGCCCTTGGGGTCGCCCGTGGTGCCGGACGTGTAGTTGAGCGCGATGGCGTCCCATTCGTCGCCGGGCGTTTTCCACGCGAAGGCGGGATCCCCGGAGGCAACGCAGGCTTCGTAGTCGATTTCGCCGATCCGTTCGCCGGGGCCGTCGTATTCGTGATCGTCGTAGTCGATCACGAGCGGCCTCGCCTTCGCCAGCGCGAGGGCCTCCTTCATCACGCCGGAAAATTCGCGATCGACGATCACGACCTTCGTTTCCGCGTGATCGAGGCCGAAGGCCAGGATCGGCGCGTCGAGGCGCGTGTTGAGCGTGTTGAGAACGCCGCCGGTCATGGGAACGCCATAGTGGCACTCGAGCATCGCGGGCGTGTTGGCGAGCATGACCGTCACCGTGTCGCCGCGTCCGACGCCCTGTCGCGCCAGCGCCGAGGCGAGCCTCCGCGCTCGCTCGTAAAACTCGCGGTAGGTCCGGCGTAGCGGGCCATGGACGATGGCCACGCGGTCGGGAAACACCGCCGCCGAACGTTCCAGAAAGCCGAGCGGCGTCAGCGGCTGGTGATTCGCCGGGTTGCGGTCGAGGTCGATGTCATAGGGGCTGCGGTTCATGTCGGGGGCTCCGGACGTTTCCCGCCGACCAGTCTACTCCCGCGCGCGCCGGGGCCCCAATCCTGCGAAAGGCCAGGGAGCCTGCGTCAGGCGGGCCGCGGCCAGCGCGGCAGGCCGCGCGCGAGGGGAACGTCCCGCGCCACGCGATGCAGGATCACGGCGAACAGCGCCAGCGTCGCCAGCAGTCCCAGCGGGACATGCGTCGCTTCCGCGACGCCGCGGGCGACGATGGGCGTCGACCAGGCCAGCGCCAGCAGGGATTTTTCCCAGGGTTGGAAGCCGTCCCGAAGGGCGTGCGCGGTCACGAAGGCGATGGCGGGGCCAAGCAGCGTCATGTCGTAGTCGAAGCCATAGGGCGTCGCCAGCGCGGAGGCGGCCAGCAGCGTGGCGGACTTGAGCCTCCCGTCCGCGGTCGAGCGCCAGACCGCGACGACGCAGGCGGCGAGCGCG
This sequence comes from uncultured Hyphomicrobiales bacterium, assembly GCA_903884435.1. Taxonomy (GTDB): domain Bacteria; phylum Pseudomonadota; class Alphaproteobacteria; order Rhizobiales; family Beijerinckiaceae; genus Terripilifer. Next base: position 14,903 of record CAISEY010000259.1, read on the forward strand.
AGAACCAGCGCGCCCTGGCGAGTTCCACGGAGCCGCCGGACAGGCGGATCGCGGCGAACAGGCTTTGCATCTTGTGAAAGCCGGTGTTGCTGTATTCGAGCCCGCCGTGGCGCAGTTCCGGCAACGCGTCGAGGAAGGCGAGCCAGGTCTGGCTTCCGAAGGCCGCCCAGGTCGCCAGGGTCATCGCGACAACCGTCGCCGCGGCGGCCGCGAAGGCGCGCCAGCAGCCGCCCGCCGCGAGAGCCAGCGGCGCGAGCACGCCCAGTTGCGGCTTGAAGGCGATCAGCCCGAAGAGCAGGCCCGCGAGCAGCGGGCGCGACCCGAGGGAGACAAGCGCGCCGGTGAACAGGGCCGCGATGGCGAAACCCGTCTGCCCGTGGCCAAAATTGACGTAGACCGCCGGGAAGGCGAGGGCGGGCAGCATGGCCTCCTTCTCCGGCAGGACGCGGCGAAAGGCCGCGAGCGCCGCCGCCAGCGTCGCGCCCTGCCAGAGGAAGAAGGCGACGAGATAGGGGAAACAGGCGAGCAGCGCCGCCACCGGCAGGAAGAAGGGCGGATAGCCCCAGGTGAAAATCGCGGTCTTCTCGCCGAAGATTTCGCGCTGGCGGGCGAATTCGGCGGCGTTGTCGAAGGGCGCCGCCGGGCGACCGTCGAGCACGAGGGTTCCGGAGGCGTAGACCTGCGCGAAATCGGTGCCGAGCGGGCGGTCCTGCCAGTCCAGCAGACCGCGGGCCGAGCCGAACCAGACGAGGGTTCCCAGCACATAGGCCGCGACCAGCATCAGCGAATAGACGCGAAGGCGGTCGGCGGTCAGCCAGGTTCCCGTTCGCAGGCTGGCCAGCATGGAAGCGCGCTCCGTCTCGCCCGCCGTCCGTGGCGGGGATTCGCGCATATTGTGAGGCGCGAGCGGCTAAGGCGCGATTAACGCGCCGGTCAGGCGCCGCGCATGATGGCGGCGGCCCCGTCCCAGACGAGTTTCAGCCCCACGCCGAAGGTCAGGGCGCGCACCATCGGATAGAACTTCGCGCCGGACAAATGGCGGACCATCCAGACACCCAGGAAAGTCGAGGCGATGGCCAGCGGCAGCAGGACGCCGGAGGTCGCCAGATTGGGGCCGGACAACTGGTCGATCGCCATGAACACGCCGAATTTCACGTAGTTCACGATGGCGAACAGCACGGCCATCGTGCCGGCGTAGACCGCCGGAGCCAGTTTTTGCGGCATCAGGTAAACCTGAACCGGCACGCCGCCAGCGTTGGCGATGAACGAGGTGAAACCGCCGACCGAGCACCAGAGCGTCGCCTTGCCGACGGCGGGCCGCTCCGGGGCGGCGTCGGCCGCGGCGCGTCCAACCGAGACGAGCACGAAAACCGAGGCGATCAGGCCGACGCAGAGCTGGACGACGGAGGCCGATACCTTCGCCGCCATCAGCGTGCCGACGGCGATGCCGATGAAGATGCCCGGCAGGCAAAACAGCAGATTCTGGCGATGCAGATTCCTGCGGTAGGCCCAGACGCCCACGAGATCCTGCGCCATGAGAATGGGCAACTGGATCGCCACCGCCTGAACTGGTGGAATCACGAGACACAGAAGCGGCAGCGACAGGGCGCCCATGCCGGAAAAGCCGCCCTTGCCCATGCCCTGCAGAATCACGGCGGGGATCGCCGCGAGGTAAAAATGCCAGTCGGAAATCATCCGCGTCAAAATCCCGTGTCGCGATGTCGCGGCGAGCGCCGCGAGCCGTGCGTCGAAAAGCTAATGGCCGCGCGGTTGCGCGGAGCCATGGAGTCTCTCTAAGGTCCGCGCTGAAATTCCGGAGGACGTCATGGCGAGCGCTTATCCCGACATCTATGCGGCCTGGCAAAAAGACCCGCAAGGTTTCTGGGCCGCGGCGGCGCGCGAAATCGACTGGATCGAGCCGCCACGGAAGATTTTCGACCCGGACGCCGGCGTCTATGGCCGCTGGTTTCCCGACGCCGTCTGCAACACCTGTTTCAACGCCGTGGACCGGCACGCGCTCGGCGGAAGGGCGAACCAGCCGGCCGTCATCTACGACAGCCCCATCACCGGGGCGAAACGCACGTTCACCTACGCGGAACTGCTCGACGAGGTCTCGACGCTCGCCGCCGCGCTGACCGGTCTCGGCGTGGGCAAGGGCGACCGGGTCATCGTTTACATGCCGATGATTCCCGAGGCGCTGTTCGGAATGCTCGCCTGCGCGCGCATTGGCGCGGTGCATTCCGTCGTGTTCGGCGGGTTCGCGCCGAAGGAACTCGCGACCCGCATCGACGACGCGACGCCGAAGCTGGTGCTCACAGCGTCCTGCGGCATCGAGCCGGGGCGCGTCATCCAGTACAAGCCGCTGCTCGACCAGGCGATCGATCTCAGCGCGTCGAAGCCCGCCTCGGTGCTGCTGCTGCAACGCCCCCAGGCGGAGGCGGCGATGACAGCCGGCCGCGACCATGACTGGGCCGGCGCCGTGAACGCGGCGAGGGCCGCGGGGCGGCGCGCGGACTGCGTGCCGCTCAAGGCGACCGATCCGCTCTATATTCTCTACACCTCGGGCACGACGGGAATCCCCAAGGGCGTCGTGCGCGACAATGGCGGCCACATGGTCGCGCTCAAATGGTCGATGAAGAATTTCTACGGAATCGAGCCGGGCGAGGTCTTCTGGGCGGCGTCCGATCTCGGCTGGGCGGTCGGTCACAGCTACATCGCCTACGCGCCGTTGCTGCACGGATGCGCCTGCGTCGTGTTCGAGGGCAAGCCCGTGGGCACGCCCGACGCGGGAACCTTCTGGCGCATCATCGAGGAATACAGGATTTCCGCGCTTTTCACGGCGCCGACGGCCTTCCGCGCCATCAAGAAGGAAGACCCGAACGCGGACTATCTGAAAAAGTACGACGTTTCGTCCTTGCGCACGCTGTTCCTCGCGGGCGAACGCGCCGATCCCGACACGGTGCAATGGGCGGAGCGGATTCTCGGCGTGCCGGTGATCGATCACTGGTGGCAGACGGAAACCGGCTGGTGCATCGCCGGCAATCCCGTGGGCCTCGGCGCGCTGCCGGTGAAATATGGCTCCGCCACGGTTCCCATGCCGGGCTATGACGTGCGGATCGTCGACGAGGGGTGCAGGGAATTGCCGAATGGAACCATGGGCTCCATCGTCATCAGGTTGCCGCTGCCGCCGAGCTGTCTGCCAACTCTGTGGCGCCAGGACGGGCGGATGAAGGAATCCTACCTGTCGGAGTTTCCCGGCTACTACAAAACCTCGGACGCGGGCTACAAGGACGCGGACGGCTATGTTTTCGTGATGGGCCGCACCGACGACATCATCAATGTCGCGGGCCACAGGCTCTCGACGGGCGGCATGGAGGAAGTGCTCGCCTCGCATCCCGATGTCGCGGAATGCGCGGTCATCGGCGTCAACGACGCGCTGAAGGGCGAGGTGCCCGTCGGCTTCGTGGTGCTGAAATCCGGCGTCACGCGCTCGCCCGCCGACATCGAGAACGACGTTGTCAAACTCGTGCGCGACAGGATCGGTCCCGTGGCCTCTTTCCGCACGGCGCTCGCCGTGGCGCGCCTGCCGAAAACCCGCTCGGGCAAAATCCTGCGCGGCACGATGAAGAAAATCGCCGATCACGCGGAATGGTCGATGCCGGCGACCGTCGACGATCCCATGATTTTCGAGGAGATCGGCGACGCGCTGAAATCGAAGGGCGTGTGAGGGCGCGCGCGGCCTGGCTCGCGTCTCCGCGTCTTCGCGGTCGAGGCGGAAAACAACGCTTTTTCACCTTGCTCGAAGCCCGTGTATCGAGCATTCGCAAACGGTGATATTCCCGCGCCAGGGGGCGAGGGAGCCCGGAGCCGGCGAGGAACGCGTGGACGCACCGAAAGAGGGAGACGGATCGCCGGAGGCGGCGGCGCGCGCCGTGACGGTGCGTTTCGCCTATGCGCGCGACGATCTCGCGCGCGCCATCCGGGCGAATTTTTTCGCGCAGCCGGGCATCCGGTTCAATACTTTCGTGTCCGTTTGTCTCGTCGCGATCGGCCTGTGGCCGCGGGGCGACGGGGCGTCGGGCGGGCTGGCGCTGGCTTCCCTGATCGCGGGCGCCAGCTTCATGGCGCTGCTGCTGGCGATGTGGTTTTTCAGTCCGGACATCGCCATGTGGCGCGAGCCGAAATACCGCCAGAGCTACGACCTGACGTTTTCCGACGCGGGCGTGACATTCCGGAAAAACGGCGCCGGCTCAACCTTGCCGTGGTCGATTTACAGCCGCGCCGTCGCCGATGGCGACGGATGCCTGCTTTATCATCGGGACGGTTCCTGGGTGCTGGTTCCCGGGCGCGCTTTCGCGAGCTCCGGCGACCGCGCCATTTTCGAGGCGCTGATCGCCGGGCATGTTCCCCGGTGATCCGGCGGCGAAGCCGCCTATTCCTTGACCTTGAGATCCTTGAGTTTCGCGAAGACGGAATCGACGTCGATGTCGTCGTCCTCGTTCTTCGCGGGGGCGACGGGTTTCGATCCGAACACGTCTTCCTTGCTGAAGGAGGCCTCGGGACGCGGGCCCGTCGTGATTTCGGCGGAGAGCAGCGTCGCGCCATGGTCGACGGCGGCCTGCGGGCGATCCTTGTTGGCGCGGGCGACCTCGAGATCGAGGTCGAGCTGCGAGCAGAGGCCCAGCGTCACCGGATCGAGCGGCGACAGGCTGGCGGAATTCCAGTGGGTGCGCTCGCGGATCGCCTGGAGAGTCGTCTTGGTGGTGCCGGCGAGGCGCATGATCTGCGCGTCCTTCAATTCCGGATGGTTGCGAACCAGCCAGAGGATGGCGTTGGGCCGGTCCTGGCGGCGGGAGAGCGGCGTGTAGCGCGGTCCGCGGGTGGTTTTCTTGACTTCGGGCAGGCGCACCTTGGAGGGCGCGAGCGTCAGATGCACGTCGGGATTGGCTTCCGCCTTCGCGATCATCTCGCGGGTGAGCTGGTTCGACGTGATGGGGTCGTGGCCCTTGATGCCCTGGGCGACCTCGCCATCGGCGATGCCCTTGACCTCGAGCGGATGCAGTTTGCAGAAATCGGCGATCTGGTCGAAGGTCAGAGAGGTGTTTTCGACAAGCCAGACGGCGGTCGCCTTGGGCATCAGCGGGGCGGTGTTCATGATCGTCTCCTTGCGGTGCGGCTCCGGTCAGGACCGGAGTCGGGACAAGCGCCGCCGGGCTCCGGCCCGGCCGAGGCGGAGCCTCAAACTCTTCATCCATACGGGGATATTTGGCTTATATACGGGCGAAGGCGGCTGAAAGCAACGGATTTGCCCGCTGTCCATTGATTGGCCCCGCGGCGGGCGGCGGCGCCTCCGGTTCCGGCGCGCCGGGCGGTCGTCCCGGATGTCCGGAGTCGCCCGCCGCCGGTCACCCGCTCCCGTTCACGGATCACTCCGTCGCTTCACGGGGTCGGGCTCCACTGAACGAGGATTTCGCGATAGCCCCCGCCGCTTTTCTCGACATGCCCGACCGCGGGGAACGGGTAGTGGAAACCCTGAACCAGCATCCGTTCCGCGCACAGCATGTCATAGACCTCGCGGCGGGTGGCTTCCGCCGCGACGGGGTCCACGTCGAGCATGAAATGCCAGCCGGGATTGCGGGCGAACAGAAAGGGCGCGTGGGTCACGTCCGCCTGCACATAGACTGATTTCGCGCCGGACGAGACGATGTGCGAGCAATGTCCCGGCGTGTGGCCGGGCGTCGCGACGGCGGTGACGCCGGGAATGACCTCCTTGCCCGATTGATAGGGCCGGACGCGCTTCAGAACCTCGGGGGTCATCACCCTGCGCGCGTTTTTGAACGTCGCGTCGATCCGCGGCGTCGAGGCCCGGCTCATTTCCCCGTCGTCCATCCAGAACCTGTGTTCGGCCTCCGGGACGAGGATTTCGGCGTTGGGGAACGCGAGCGAATTGCCGGCCCCGATCAGTCCATTGATGTGATCGCCATGGTAGTGCGACAAGATCACCGCGTCGATGGCGGCCGGATCGACGCCCGCCGCCGCGAGGTTCAGCATCAGGCGTCCGTTTATTCCTTCGCTCGACTTGAATCCCGCCTCGCCGGTGCCCGTGTCCATCAGGACGAGGTTCTTTCCGGTGTTGACCACGACCGGATTGTAGGGACCGGCGTAAATGTCCTTTTCCATGAAGAGGGATTCGAGCATGGCGTTGACTTGCGCCTTCGGGACGTTCCTGACGAAATCATCGCCGATGGGCATGCGGCTGACGCCATCGTTCACGACGGTCATTTCCGTGTCGCCAACCCGGTAGCGATAATAGCCAGGCGCCTGCTTGCCGGATTGCGGCGCCGCCGCGCGCGCGGGCGAACCTTGCGTCGAGGCGATGGCGAGGGCTCCGGCCAGCGCCTCGCGGCGCGAGATGTTCATCATGACGAAAGTTCCCCTGTTGCGCGAAATCGTTACCCGCGGAGGGAGCCTAGGACCGAAAGACACATTTTAGAAATCAATAGTTGGAATATATTACATTCATGGTGTGAATGACGGGCGATTCGAATGTCCCTCGGAAGCCTCGACCTGAACCTGTTGAAGGTTCTCGACGCGCTGATCGCGGAGCGCAACGTCACGCGCGCGGGCAAGGCGCTTGGCCGCTCGCAACCGGCGATCAGCAACGCCCTGCACAGGCTGCGCGTCGCGCTCGACGACGATCTGCTCGTGCGCGGCGCGCATGGCCTTGCGTTGACGCCGCGCGCGGAAAGCCTCCGGCGGCCCCTTCGCGAGGCGCTTCGCCTCCTGCAAGCGAGCCTGTTCGAGAACGAACCGTTCAATCCGGCGACGGCGAACGGCTTGTATCGGGTCAGCATGCCGGATCGCCTGACGTTTTCCGTCGTGCCGCCGCTGTTCGACAGATTGCGGCGTCTCGCGCCGGGGCTGGATCTCCACGTCGCGACCGCCGACCGCGAACAGGCCCTCGATCTGCTCGAGGCCGACCGTATCGACCTCGCGCTTGGATGGCTGGACGACCAGCCAGGCCACCTGAAGGCCGAGGCCTTGCTCGAGGAATATCTTTATTGCGTGTTCCGCGAGGGGCATCCGATTCTGAAGCCCGGGAGCAGGTTCACAATCGACGCCGTGCTGTCGTTTCCGCATGTCGTCGTCAGCGCCACCGGCGGACGGCGGGCGATCTTCGACGACCTTCTGGCGCGGCGCGGTCTCGGGCGCCACGCGCTGGTGGCGGTTCCGAATTTCACCGCGGTTCCGCAATTGCTGGCGCGCAGCGACATGATCGGCGTGTTCACGCGGCTCGCCGCGGACGTGTTCGAAAGTGAATTCGGACTGGCGAAGCGGCGCGTTCCCGTGGACGTCGGCAAGATCGCCACCGTCATGGCCTGGCGCGTTCGCGACGACGGCGATCGCAAGCACGCCTGGCTGCGGGACCAGATAAAGTCCGTTTACGCGAGTTTGCGGTCGCCCCGTTCACGTCGCCCGGCGCGGCCCTCCGCGAAAGCTTGACGGCGCGCCGTCCGGCGTCGCAACGTCGTCGCGTTCAAAATCAGGGGGACGCGGCGGCCATGAAAGCGCGGACATTCGCCAGACTCGTCGCCGCGGCGTCGTTTCCCCTCGCTCTCGCCGCGGCCCGCGCCGATCCCGTCGCCGATTTTTATCGCGGCAAGGTCGTCAATCTGCTCATCGGCATCAACGTCGGCGGCTCCTACGACATCCAGGCGCGCATGGTGGCGCGCTACATTGGCGCGCATATTCCGGGCAATCCGACGATCGTGCCGCAGAACATGGTGGGCGCGGGCGGGCTCGCCATGGCCAATTATCTCGAGGGCGTCGCGCCGCACGACGGCACGGCGCTTGGCATGATGGCGAACACGCTGATCCCCTATCAGGTCGTTGGCGGAACCGGCGTGAAATTCGACGCTGGGAAAATGAACTGGATCGGTTCGATGGAGAGCCCGCCCGACGTGGTCGTCGGCCGGGCCGCCTCGGGCCTCAAGTCCGCCGCCGATCTGAAAACGCGCGATGTTTCCATCGCCGCTTCCGCCAGGGGCGCGATCACCTATGTCATCCCCTCCATGCTGAACGAATTCGCTGGCGCCCGATTCAAGATCGTCACGGGTTATCAGGGCTCGCCCTCGATGAATCTCGCCATGGAGCGCGGCGAGGTCGACGCCATCGTCAATTCCTGGCCCTCGCTGAAGGCGGTGAAGCCGGAATGGTTCGCCAGCGGATCGGCGATCATTCTCGCGCGTTCGCAAACGAAGCGCGCCGATCTCCAGGGAATACCCGCGATCGAATCCCTCGCGCCCGATCCGGAAGACCGCCAGGCGATGGAGCTCGTCCTCGCGGGCAATCCGCTCGGGCGCCCGCTCGCCTTTCCGCGCGACGTGCCGCCGGAACGCGTGAAGGCCGTGCGTGACGCTTTCGACGCGGTGATGAAGGATCCCGCCTTTCGCGAGGAGGCCGCGCGGACGGGCTACGATCTCGAACCCGCCTCCGGCGAGGAATTGCAGCGGATCGTGACGCGGATTCTCGCCACCCCGAAACGCATCGCCGACAAGGCGAAGCCCATCATCGCCCCATAGGAATTGTCATGGACCTGAAACTCAAGGGGCGCACCGCGCTCGTCACCGGCGCCTCGAAGGGCATCGGCCTCGCCGTGGCCCGCGTGCTCGCCGGGGAAGGCTGCCACCTGCGCATCGCCGCGCGCACCAGGAGCGATCTCGAACGGGCGGCGGAGGACATTCGCCGCGACTTCGGCGTCAACGTCGCGATCCAGCCGGGCGATCTCGGCAAGCTCGCCGATGTCGAGGCGCTGGGCGCCGCCTGCGGCGACGTGGACATTCTCGTCAACAACGCCGGCGATATTCCCACGGGGACGCTCGCCGAACTTGGCCCGGCGGACTGGCGGCGCGGCTGGGATCTGAAAGTGTTCGGCTTCATCGATCTGACGCGGATCATTTATCCCCGCATGATCGCGCGAAAGAGCGGCGTCATCGTCAACATCATCGGCTCGGCGGCGGAATCGCCCAATCCGCGCTATATCGCGGGTTGCGTCGGCAATTCCGCGCTCAACACGTTCTCCGATTGCCTGGGCGCCGAAGCCATGCGCAACGGCGTGCGCGTCGTCGCCGTGAATCCCGGTCCGATCATGTCCGACCGGCACAGGGCGCACGTCATGGAGCGGGCGCAACGCGTGCTCGGCGACGCCAGCCGCTACATGGAGCTCGAGGCGAACTATCCCGCCGGCCGTTCCGGCCACGTCGAGGAAGTGGCCTACGCCGTGGCGTTCCTCGCCTCGGAGCGCGCCTCGCACATTTCGGGCGCGGCGCTGCGGATCGACGCGGGGTTGAAGGTCATGCCGCGGACGGCGTGATCAGCCCGGGCCCGTCGCCGGAGCGCCCAGAGCTTCCAGATAATCCGAAAGCGTCGCCGCCAGACGCTCGTGCATCAGCCGCTGGAAGGGTTCGAGATCCTCCAGCATCGACGCGTGCTCGAGCGCGTCCAGACAGGACTTTCGGTCTTCCGGTCTTACCGCCACGGGCGGGTAGCCACAGCGCAGCAGCAGAAGATTCATCAGCAACCGCGCGGTGCGGCCATTGCCGTCGCCGAAGGGGTGAATCGCCGTCAGGCGGAAGTGAGCGATGAAGGCGGCTTCCGGCGTCGCGGGGGTCGCCGCGATCCATTCGCCGAGGTCGCGCATGAGATCGGGAATTTTCAGCGGATTGGGAAAAATCACCGGAGACCCCGCGATCCGGCGGGGATACGGACTGTACACGCCCGCGATCAGCGGCTGGCTGCGCGCGACGATCCGGCGATGCAACTCGCGGACGACGGTTTCTCCGACGGGCGAGGAAGCGGTCGCCGTCGCGCGCATCCATTGCAGGGCCTCGTAGTGGTCCTGTGCCTCGAGATGGTCGCGCAGGGGCTTCCCGCCGACGGTGACGCCGTGTTCGATGACTTCGGCCGTCTCGCGATGGGTGAGCGTGTTCCCCTCGATCGCGTTCGACGTGTATGTCAGTTCAATGTCGTAATATTTTTGCAATTGCGCGAGCGCGCCCGCCGACAGCGGACGCATTTCGTCCAGAGCGCGCTTTTTCTCCGCGATTGTGGCGAGAAGATCGTCCATGCTTTGTTCCTGCCACGCCGCGCGGTTCCCCGCAAGCGGCGCCTTCGTTTGCTTCGCCGCGCGAACGCGCTATGCATGGATCGAAACGCGCTTCGCGCGCCACGATCGCCGGAGGATCCATGCCCCACAAGCCCGCCTCGCAGGCGTTGAAACATCTCAACGTCATCGACATGACTCACGTGCGCACGGGGCCGGTTTGCGTGCGGCAGCTTGGCGACTGGGGCGCCAACGTGTGGCGCGTCGATCGCGTCGGCAATCCCGCCGATTTTTCCGGGCGGCATGAATCGGATTTCCAGCACAAGCACCGCAACAAGCGCTCGCTGGCGCTCGACCTCAAGTCGAAAGAGGGCCGCGAGGTTTTGAGCCGGATGGTCGCGAAGGCCGACGTGCTCGTCGAGAATTTCCGGCCCGACGTGAAGCGGCGGCTCGGCGTCGATTACGAGACGCTGGCGGCCATCAATCCGGGACTCGTTTACGCCAGCATTTCCGCCTTCGGCCAGGACGGGCCCTACAAGGACAGGCCGGGAGTGGACCAGATCATTCAGGGCATGTCGGGCTTCATGTCGGTGACGGGCTCGCCCGACGGTCCGCCGATGCGCGCGGGCGTGCCGATGGCGGATATTTGCGCGGGGCTTTTCGCGGCTCTCGGCATTCTCACGGCCATCGTCGAGCGGACCGTCTCCGGCAAGGGGCAGTGGGTGCAGACCTCCCTGCTGGAATCGCAGATGTTCATGCTGGACTTGCAGGCGATCCGCTATCTCGTCGATGGCGTCGTCGCCAAACGCGTCGGCAACTCGCATCCCACCGGCGCCGCCACCAACGCCTACCGGACGAAGGACGGCTACATCAACGTCGCGCCGACGCCGCCCATGTGGGACCGGCTGTGCCGCGCCATGGGCCGCGAGGACATGATCACGGATCCCGCCTATGCGACGAAGGACGCGCGCCGCAAGCGCACGAACGAAATCAACGACATCGTCGAGGCCTTCACCTCGCGACTGACCTCGGAAGAGGCTCTGGCGAAGTTCGAAGCCTGCGACGTGCCCGCCGGCGTCATCTACGACATTGGCCAGGCCTTCAACGATCCGCAGGTCAGGCACCTGAAAATGTCGCAGGCGGTGCAATCGGGCACGCTCGGCGAACTGAACCTGCTGCGCCAGCCCTTCAGCCTCAGCCGCACGCCCTCGCAACTCGCGCGCGCGACGCCGGAATTTGGCGAGCACACGGACGAGATCATGAAGGAACTGGGCTACGGCGAGGCGGAGATCGCGCGGCTGCGCGAGATCAAGGCCATCGAGTAGCGCGGCGCCGGTCGCTCGTCAGATCGCCCATTTCGCCAGCGCGCCGAGCGCGGCCATGACGAACACGACCTCGACCAGGCCGCGGTGCAGCTTCATCACGAGAACGAAGGCGATGGCCGAGAGTCCGAGCGCCATCCAGTCGACCGTGGCGAAATCCGCCACCGGCCAGCGCAGCCAGCCCGCGTCTCGCCAGCCGGATTTCGCGAACAGAAGGTTGAGCGCGAACCAGACGGCGAGATAGCTCATCACGCCGACGACGACCGCCGTGATCGCTTGCAGCGCCGCCGCGAGCCGCGTGTTGGCGCGCAGGGCCTCGACGTGCGGCGCGCCGGCGAAAATCCACAGGAACGAGGGCGCGAAGGTCGCCCAGATCGTGATGGCCGCGCCAAGCGCCGCCGCGACGGGCGGCGAAAATGGCGCGGGCGCCCGCCAGGCCGCGAGAAAACCGACGTGTTGCGTGACGAGAATGGTCGGACCCGGCGTCGTCTCGGCGAGGCCGAGGCCGTCGGCCATTTCCGCCGCGGTGAGCCAGCCCTTCACCGCCACCGCGTCCTGAGCCAGCCAGGCCAGCAAGGCATAGGCGCCGCCAAAAGAGAGCATCGCGAGTTTGGAGAAAAACACGCCGAGTTCCGTGAGGATGTGCGTCGGCCCGAGCAAAAGGGCGACCGCGCCGACGGGCGCCCACCAGACCGCGGTCCAGACGAGAACGCTCACGACGGTGTGGCTCCAGTCGCCCTCGGGCGCCTTTGTCGCCGGCGCCGCGGCGGCGACGCCAAAGACATCCGGCCAGCGGGGCTGTCCGAAATATCCGAGCAAGGCCGCGCCGAGCACGACGACGGGAAACGGCGCGTCGAAAAACATCAGCAGCGCGAAGGCGACGATGGACATCGCGACGTAAAACCCGCTCTTGAAGGCTCGTCTGGCGATGCGGGCGATGGCGTGCGCGACGATGGCGATCACCGCCGTCTTGACGCCGAAAAACAGGCCGGCGATCAGCGGCAGGTGATGGCCGTAGATGTAAAGAAAGCTCAGGGCCAGCATCACGGACGCGCCGGGAACGACGAACATCAGGCCGGCGTAGAGGCCGCCGCGCGCTCCATGCATGAGCCAGCCGATATAGGTCGCGAGTTGCTGGGCCTCGGGCCCCGGCAGCAGCGTGCAATAATTGAGCGCGTGCAGGAAGCGCGGTTCGTCGATCCACTTTTTCTCGTCGACGAGCATCCGGTGCATCATCGCGATTTGACCGGCAGCGCCGCCGAAGGACGTGAATCCGATCAGCGTCCAGGTTCTGGCCGCCGTGGCGAAGGGCACGTCGGGCATTCCGTTGCGCGCCGCGCGGGACATGTGTGTTCGCGATTCGATGGTCATGGCGCGCCCCTCCGCGGACAGAATGCCCGGACCGGTCCTGGGCGCGAGCCTGACGGGACGACCGGAGCCCCGTGCTCTTAATCGGACAGCGACGCGTGACGTGTCAACAGGAGGGCGCGCGGCGTCGGCGCGCGTTCACACGGCGACGGAATGTTTCGCCGCGCTGGCCCGCAAATAGCGGTCGAAGGCCGCGGCGGCGAGGCGCACGAAAGGACGCCCGCGCGGGGTCATCGTCACCCGGCGGCCCTCGCGGGTCAGCACGCCATCGGATTGCAAACGGTCGAGTTCGGGCGTCGCGTCGTCGAGCGCCGCCGCGTCGCCGGCGCCGTCGAGGGCCAGCGCGCCAAAGTCGATGGCGAAGTCGCACATCAGCCGTTCGATGGCGCGCGCCCGCAAGATATCGTCGGGCGTCAGCGCGAGGCCTTTCGTCACCGGCAACACGCCCGCCTCCACCGCGCGGCGCCAGCCCGCGACATCCGCGGCGTTCTGCGCGAAGCCGGCCGGCAGACGCCCTATGGACGAGGCTCCGAGGGGAATCAGCGCGTCCGCGACATCGGTCGTGTAGCCCTGAAAATTGCGGCGCATGTCGCCGCGCCGCGCGGCGCGCGCGAGGTCGTCGTCGGGACGGGCGAAATGATCGAGGCCAATGGCTTCGTAGCCGCGGCGCTCCAGTTCCGCGCGCGCGGCGTCCGCCTGCGCCATGCGTTCGGCGGCGCCGGGCAGGGCGGACGCGTCGATGAGGCGCTGGTGCGCCTTCAGCCATGGCACGTGCGCGTATCCGAAGATCGCCAGGCGCGACGGATCGAGGCTCGCCGCGAGCCGCGCGGTGCGGCGCGCGTCGTCGACGCTCTGCCCGGGAAGGCCATACAGGAGATCGAGGTTGATCGCCGCGACGCCCGCCTCGCGCAGCAGGCGCGTGGCGCGCTCGACGGTTTCGAAGGGCTGCACGCGGCCGATGCCCTGTTGCACGTGATGATTGAGATCCTGCACGCCGAGGCTGGCGCGGGTCACGCCGGTTTCGGCCAGCGCGCCGGCGAGCGCCTCGTCGATGTTGCGCGGATCGAGTTCGATGGCGTGTTCGCCGCCGGGCGCGAGATCGAATCTTTCGCCGAGGATTCGCCGCAGGCGTTTCAGCCGGACCGGCCCCAGCAAGCCCGGCGTGCCGCCGCCCCAGTGCAGATGCGTCACCCGGCGCGCCCGCGTGAGGCCGGCGACGAGGCCGATCTCCCGTTCGAGCGTCGCGGCGTAGCGTTCGAGCGGTTCGTCGCGCATGACGGCCTTTGTCGTGCAACCGCAATAATTGCAGATCGCCGAGCAGAAGGGCACGTGCAGATAAAGCGAAAGCGTGGCGCTTTCGGGCAGATCGCCGAGCCAGCCGGCGACGGTCGCCGCGTCCACGGCGGGGGAAAAATGCGGGGCGGTCGGGTAGCTCGTGTACCGGGGGACCGATCGTTCCGCGAGGATGAGGGCTGTTTCGGAATGCGCCATGATTGATTTCTCCCACGCGCGACGGGAGGTCTCCTTGACGGACATCAAACAAACCGGCATCCCGAAAGCCATGTTCCGAGCCAGCCGGAGAAACGCCATGCCCCCTTCCATCGCCGTCACCCGCCGCGACGCCATCCGCGCCGCTGGTTCGCTCGCCGCCGCGATCCCGTTCGCGCCGGTCCTGGCGCAGACCGCCTATCCGTCGAAGCCCGTGCGGATCACCGTGCCCTTCGCCGCCGGCGGCATCGCCGACATCACGACCCGCATTGTCGCGGAGCGGCTGAGCGCGAAATTCGGCCAGCAGTTCATCGTCGAGAACATGCAGAGCGCCGGCGGCATCAACGCGGCGCGCGGCGCGCTTCAGGGCGGGACGGACGGCCATACGCTGACGCTGTTCACCAACGGGACCGCGATCAGCGTCGGCCTCTTCAAGAACCTGCGTTACGATCCGATCAAGGAGTTCACGCCGATCTCCGGCATTGGCCAGTTCGATTTCGTGTTCGCCACGGGCGGCGACAGCCGCTTCAAGACCCTGGCCGACGTGCTGAAGGAATCCCGCGACAAGCCGGGCAGTCTCAACATCGGCACGGTCGCCATTGGCTCGACGCAGCATCTGTGCGCGGAGCTCTTCAAGAGCCTCGCGAACATCGACATCAAGATCGTGCCCTTCCGCACGACCGGCGACGTGCTGCTCGCGGCGATCCGCGGCGACATCGCGGTGGCTGTCGATCCCTACGCGACGATGAAGGCCAATCTCGTCGATGGCCGGTTGCGGGCGCTGGCGATGTCCAGCGTGACGCCCTCGCCCTTCCTGCCGGACGTGCCGAGCGTCGCCGCGGCGGGCGTGCCCGGATTCGACGTGCCCTCGTGGAACGCGCTGTTCGCGCCCGCCGGCACGCCGCAGCCGATCATCGACACGATCAACAAGGCGATGGCGGAAATCCTCGCCGATCCCGCCGTGAAGAAGCGCATGCTCGACGTGGGCATCGAGGCGAAGGCGACGACTCCGCAGGACATCGCGGGCAAGCTGAAATCGGAGATCGATCGCTGGACGGCGATCATCGACAAGGCGGGCAGCGAGAAGCAATAGGCCCGTCGCGATCCGGAGCGCATCGATGAACAAGCCCGACGTGCTGCTGCCCGTGCCGATGCCCCCCCTCGTGCGGGCCGGCCTCGCGAAGCGTTTCAACGTGGTCGATTGCGCCGCCGGGGCCGATCCGGAAGCCGCGATCGCGCGCGCCGCGCCCGCCCTGCGCTTCATCGCGACGGGCGTGCCGATTTTGACGGAGGGCGTCGCGAGGCCGATCGACGCGGCGTTTCTCGCGCGGTTTCCGAAACTCGAAATGATCGCCAATCTTGGCGTCGGCTATGACAACATCGACGCGCGGGCGGCCGCGGCGCGCGGCGTCCTCGTCACCAACACGCCGGACGTGCTGACGGACGAAACCGCCGACACCGCGTTCGGACTGCTGCTGTGCGCCGCGCGGCAATTTCCGCGGGCGGATCGCTATTTGCGCGCGGGGAAATGGCTGGAGAAGGCTTTCCCCGTCACCGCGAGCCTTCGCGACCGGACGATGGGCGTCGTCGGACTCGGCCGCATTGGCAAGGCCATCGCGCGGCGGGGCGAGGCGTTCGGATTGAAGATCGTCTACAACGGGCGGCGCCCGCAAGCCGATGTCGACTACCCCTTCTTCGCGTCGCTGGAGGAGATGGCGCGCGCCTGCGATATTCTCATGGTCTCGACGCCGGGCGGCGCGGACACGCGCAACCTGATCGACGCGCGCGTTCTCGACGCGCTGGGCCCGGATGGCATTCTCGTCAACATCGCGCGCGGCACGGTGGTGGACGAGCCGGCGCTGATCTCCGCCCTGCGCGAAAAGCGAATCCTGACAGCCGGACTCGACGTGTTCGCCGACGAGCCCAGGGTTCCCGCCGAACTCGTGGCGATGGAGCATGTCGTGCTGTTGCCGCATGTCGGCTCCGCGACCGGGCCGACGCGCGACCTGATGAGCCAGCTCGTCGTGGACAATCTGGTCGCGGTCGTCGATGGCGGCGCGCCGTTGACGCCCGTCGCCGAGACGCCTTGGCGAAACAGCGCGACGGGTGCACAATAGGTCATTCATAAGAATCAATTGCGGACCCATCGCATGAGCAGGCCTGACTCCCGAAAAATCTCGCGCCTGACCGTTCGCGTCGCCGCGGTCGCCGGTTTGTTTTCGAGCTTGCTGTATGGCGGCGCCTGCGCCGCCGTTGATTTCACCAGCGTTGAAAACGCGGCCGGTTCCTGGGAGCTGGCGCTGCGCGACACGGAACGCCGTTGCGGCATGCAATTGCGCGCCGAAAAGACCACCTATCCGGGCTATTCGCTCGCCATGCCCGCCGGGTGCCGCCGCGCGCTGCCGATCCTCGCCGAGGCGCGCGCCTGGGCGTTCAAGGCCGGCGACAGCCTCCAACTGGACGATGGCGACGGGACGCCGCTCCTCAGTTTCCCGCTCGGGCCCGAAGACGCGCTTGTCGCGCGGGGCCCCGAGGGGGAGACCTACGAACTGATCCCGACGGGCCGTCAGAAATTCGCGCAGGCCAGTCCCGCCAGCGGGAGTTCGCGTCCGGTCGCGGCTCCGGGGATTCGCCCCGCGGCTCCGGCGCCCGGACCGGCCAGCGTTCCCCCGGGATCCTCCACGCCCGCGCCCCAGCAGCCGCAACGCCAGAGCGCTCAGGCGCCGCTCGCCACTCCCGTCGCCTCCGGCGCGCCGACGACCGCCGTCAGGCCCTTCACGGGCCGCGCGTCGGACATCGCCGGGCGCTATATTATCCTGCGCGACGGCGGGAAGGACGTGGGCTGCATGCTCACGCTGAACGATCAGGCGCGCGGGCCGGGCGGAACATTCAAGGCGCAGCTCGCGCCGGCCTGCCGCGACAATGGAATCGTCGTGTTCGATCCGCTCGGCTGGCAGCTCGACCGCGGCCGCCTGTCGCTGACGGCGCGCAAGGGCCACAAGGCGATGTTCGAGCACCACGAGGACGGAGCCTGGTGGAAAGACCCGAAAGAAGGCGGCAAGCCCCTCGGCGTCAGGAAGATGGAGCGCTGATCCGCTCAGCCAAGCCCGTAGCCGAGCTTTTCCGGCGGTTCGAAGGACACGAGCGGACGGATCTGCCTGCCGGCGGAATCGAAATTCCGCGGCGCCAGCCAGCCCTCGAAGGCTGTTTCGCGGTCCGGCCATTCGCAGTCGAGCATGGCGAACCAGGCCGTGTCGCGATTCTCGCCCTTCACGATCATGTGCTGGCGGAACAGCCCCTCGAACTGGAAGCCGAAGCGTTTCGCGGCGTTTTTCGAGGCGACGTTGCGCGCGTCGCATTTCCATTCGACGCGGCGGTAGCCAAGCGCGAAAACGCGTTTCAGCGCGAGATAGATCGCCTCGGTCGCCGCCGTCGTGCGTCGCAGGGCCGGCGACAGGACCACGTTGCCGATTTCGACGACGCCCTGGTCCGGTCTGATCGCCATCAGCGCGAGAAGTCCGGTCGCGCGCCCGCTCGCGGCGTCGACGATGGCGAAGGTCAGGGGATCGGCTGGCTCCGCCCGGGTGTCGAGCCAGCGGCGGAAATCGTCGTCACCGGGAAAAGGCCCATAGGCCATGTAGCGCCAGATTGCGTCGTCTTTCGCGAAATGCGCGCGCAGGTCCGCGCCATGGGCGCGGGGATCGAGCGGCTCGAGACGCGCGAATCGTCCGGCGATGGTCTCGCGCGGCGGCGCTGGCGGAACCCGGCGGTCTGGAAGGTCGCTGGTCAATCGAATCGGTCCGGACATTGGCGGGCAGGCTACACGTTCGGCCGTTCCGCGTCGCCCCGCTGATTCGAGGCCGCCCTTGCGCGAAATCAATGCGGGTTTCGCGTCTCCGCGCGCCTCATTGAACAAGTAGCCTCAAAGCCGAAAGGATTTCACGATGGCGCAGCTCGTCGCCGCCTTTGCCTCCTCGCACAGCGTCATGCTGACCTGCGAACTGACCGACTGGCAGCGCGGCTTCCGCGTTTTCGACCTTCCAGGCGGCTACTACAATCGCCGGGGCGAACCCTGTTCCTACGCCGACCTGCTGGCCGCGGCGCCGCCCGGCGCGGCCGAACTCGTCACCGATTCCGCGATCGAGGCGCGTTTCAGGGCCGTTCACGCGGCGATGGGCCGCCTGCGCGAGGAGATCGCCCGCGCGCGGCTCGACGTGCTCGTGATCTGCGGCGACGACCAGCAGGAATTGTTTCGCGATCTGCTGATGCCCGCCATCGGCGTTTATTACGGCAAGACCATCCGCAATGGCGTGCGCCAGGAATTGCCGGCGAGCGAATGGTATCGCCGCGCGCAAATGTTGCGGCTCGAGGAGCGCGTCGAGCGCCATTATCCCGTCGACGACGGTCTCGCGCGGCATTTCATCGAGGGTTTGCGCGACCGGGATTTCGACATCGCGGCGCTGAAGGGCCTCGACGAGGGCCAGCACGAGGGCCACGCCTTTTCGTTCATTCACCGCACCTATTTGCAGGATCGGATGATCCCGATCGTGCCGGTGTTCCTCAACACGTTCTTTCCGCCGAACCAGCCGACGCCGCGTCGTTGCCTCGCGCTTGGCGCGGCCCTGCGCGCGCTGATCGACGCTTATCCGAAGGATCTCCGCGTCGGCTTTCTGGCGTCCGGCGGCCTCAGCCATTTTTGCGCGGAGGAGGATCTCGACAACGCCGTCATCGAGGCGATGCGCCGCAAGGACCGCGACTTTCTCGCCCGGCTCGACACCAGGCGCCTGCAATCCGGCAGTTCGGAGATCCGCAACTGGGTGGTGCTCGCGGGCGCCGCGCCGGATTTCGATCTCGACTGGGTTTCCTACACCCCGGGCTACAGGACGGAGGCGCTGACGGGCACCGGGCTCGCCTTCGGCGCCTGGCGAAAGGGCTGAGCGGAGGCGGCTATTTTCCCACCATCGCCTTTCCCGTCTCGATATAGTCCTGGATGAAGGCCTTGAGCGCGGGATCGACCCGCATGGATTGGTAGAAAATTTTCTCGACCTTCGGTCCGAGGAGAAAGCGCGGCGCGAACTTGATCGTCCTGACGCAATCGGCGCGGTAGTCGGCGTCGTCCTGCAGGCGCGCGATGGCCGCGCGCCAGATCTCGACGGCCTCCGGCGGCGCGCCCGGCGGGAAATTGATGGTGCGCTGGAACGTGCCGCCGATTTCCTTGAGCAGGATCAGCATCCGCCAGAGATCGCTGTCCGGCGGCGCGCCCTTCACCTCGCGGTAGAAACTCTCGAAAGGCAGGGCGTCGATGCCGGCGGCGTCGGGATGCGGCGCGCCACTGGCGGCGGCCTGGGTGTCGTACCAGACGGGCGTGGCCTGGCCGGTTTTCACGAGGGCCGGCTCTATGGAAACCCGGTAGGTTGGCATGGATTCCACGGTGAACTGGATTTCGTCGCGCTCCAGCGCCAGCCGGGCCTCGGCGGCGCCCGGATAACCGCTGAGATAGCGATAGGGGATTCCCAGCAGGTCGAGTTCGGCGCGCAGCCGCAAATCCTTGTCGTTGTCCGGCGTCAGCCCGCCGATCCAGAAATTCTTTTTCGACATGATGTCGGCGGGCTTTGAAATTCCCAGATCGCTCCGCGCGTAATAAACGCTGATGCCCTCGACGCCGGCCACGAATGGAAACTTCGTCGCGTCCACCTTCAGCGAGGGAGTCTCGTGGGCCGTCGCGCCGACGACTCCCGTGACATAGCCAACCGTCAGCCCGTCGGGCGCGGCGACCTGGCCGAGCCAGTTGACGCCGATCATGCCGCCGGCGCCGCCCATGTTGCGCACGACGATGGCCGGATTGCCCGGAATGTATTTCGGCAGGTGACGCGCGAGCAGGCGCGCCTCCGCGTCGGTGGGGCCGCCGGACGTGTAGTTCACCACGAGGGAGATTGTCTTTCCGCGGTAGAATTCGCTCGCGGGCGTTTGCGCGGGCGCGGAGGCGACCTGCGCGCACCAGAGGAGCGTGGATGCGACGAAGGGCGCGGCGCGCTTCATGGCGGTTTCCCCGTTGGACCGGAGCCGGGTCCGGCGATCCCGGACGTCCCGCCGGGATTTACGAGGCGATCATGATGCAGTTCGCCATTTCCGGCAATCGCCGCGAGGCGAGACGCGCGTCAGCGAAGTTCCGCGGCGGTCGCCCAGGCGGTGTTGAAACGCCCGGTCGCGAGGGGCGGGGCGTCCGGGGCGCTCATCGAGAATTGCCGGACGGCGGGCGTCTCGAACCGTGATCCGGGATCGAGGGGTTCGGCGAAGATCATCGCGCCCAATCCGCCGCGGGAGGCGGCGCGAAGCGGAGCCGCGGCCGGACCCAGCGCGCCGGGTTCGAGACTGGCGATGCCTTCCGGCGACGTCAGCGCGCGGAAGTTGGCGCGGTCGAGGCGGAACGTGGCGGAGGCCACGCGGCGCAACGGGACGAATCCGGCGCGCAGACCGATGGGCTGGGCGATGACAGGGGCGGCGGTGGTGGCTTTCGCGATGACCGCCTGCCGGGTCAGGGACGCCTTCGGCGGATCGGACAGGCTTGGCGCGGACGGCGCGAAGGCGAGGACGCCGAGACCGGCGGAGGACGCCGCGACCGGCGAACTCGAACCGCTGGTGATGACCGAAGGCAGTTCGGCCGGGCGGCGCGCCGGCTCCGCGGCGGCGACGCGGACAAGGTCGCCCGGACGCACCGGCGGCTGCGGAATGTTCGCCGCGACCTGAACCGTCGCGAGATCGCCGGGCCGGCGGGGCGGCAGCGGCGCGATGGACTGGGCGACGCCGAGACGAACCTGGATTTCCTCCTGCGCCGGACGGCGCGGATCGGGAACCGGGGCTGGCTGGCGCGCGGGCGCGGTTTCGAGTCGGGCGACGGCGACCGGCGCCGGCTGGGGGGCGGCGGGGCCGGCCCGACGGGCCGCCTCGGCCACGAAAAAGGCGGCGGCGGTGGTTTCGTCGCCGCTCGCGGCTGGCGCGCCGGCGGGGGCCGGAGCCTGCGGAGCGACGCGCGCGTTGCGGCCCAGAGCCGCCATCTGGGTCCGCGCGGCGCCGCGCGCCGGGGCCGCCTCGGCGGCGGGCTCGTCCTCGCCGCCGCCGAACAGGGCGGCGAAGAAGCCCTTCGACTGAACCTGGGCGACGGTCGGCACGGACACGCCGTTGCGCTGCTCGATCATGGCGCGGGCCTCCTCGTAGCGGGCGAGGGGCTGGCCGTTGGTTGGCAAATGCACGGTCTTGCCGTCCGGGAAGAGTCGGGCGAGCTGGTCGTAGGTCATGCGCGGCCAGGCGCGGACGGAACCGACGTCGAGGTGGACGAAAGGCGTGCCGGCGGTGGGATAATAACCGACGCCGCCGCGCTGCATCCGCATGGCGATCTCGCGGACGCGGCCCATGTGAACGTCCTGGTAATGCATGTCCATCGCTTTCCCGAGCATGTGCTGGGAATGTTCGGCGACGGCGCTGGAGCGGCGGCGCAGCATGGCGTTGGTGGCGGGAGACCGATAGGCGGAAACGACCATGATCGGCTCGCGGGATCCCGATTCGCGATAGGCTTCCCAGACCACGTCGAACAGCCGCGGGTCCATCTTGATGGGTTCGTCAAGGCGCCAGTCGCGCAGGAACCAGTTGAGTTTTTCGAGCGTGGACTGATCGTAGGAGCCGTTGACGCGGAAAGTCGCGGTGATGCTCTCGTGGGTATGGGCGTGATAGAGGCTGATCGTGCGAGTGTCGCCATTGGCGATCGCGTTCTGCGTCCGGGCCGGGACCATCGCCGCGAGCGCGACGGCCAGGACGCAGGCCCGGGCGCGGAAGCGGCCCGTGATCGCCGTGAACTGAAGCTCTTGCAACCCGATCACTCGCTTTTCGGTTCGACCTCGACGCCGCTGATAACAACGCAAAAGTCACACAGGCGAATTATCACGCGGAAGGGTAAACAAGCCGTGACCCCGCCCCGCAGAATAAAGGGAAGAAAGCCTGGAGTGTCAACCTTTCCCGGTTTCTTCCCGTCGCGCGGTAAGCCCGCGAAATGAGGCGTGAATGTGGCCGCCTCCGTCGCGGCCGGCCGGCGGGGCCGCGCCGGCTCGCGCGCTTTTCGTCAGATTTCCCCGAGGGCCGAGAGATATAGCTCCAGAATGGTCTCTTCCTCGACGCGCTTGTCGCGGTCCATTCGCCGCAGGGAGATGACCTTGCGCATGATCTTCACGTCGAAGCCGTTTCCCTTGGCTTCGGCGTAAACTTCCTTGATGTCGTCGGCCACGGCGCGCTTGTCCTCCTCGAGACGCTCGATGCGTTCGATGAAGGCGCGAAGCTGCCCGCCTTCGACGGGCTCGCCGGAAATGTCTTTTTCGGGTTTGTTCATGGTTCTTTCCGCGTCGGGCCGGGATGTCCGCCCGCTCGGGCGCGATCAAGCGGGCTCGCGGGCTCCGGGTCAAGCCTGGAGGCGCGTAATCCCCGCAATCCCTGTCCCGATCAGCCGTGTTTTGTAGGGTCTTGCATGACAGTGGCGAATTGCCGCTGCTGGTCGGGGCTCGCGTCGCGCTGGTACAGCTGTTTCCATGTGTCGTAGGGCATTCCGTAGACATCCTCGCGCGCCTGGTCGAGAGTCAGGCCGAGGCCGCGCCTGTCGGATTCTTCCTTCATCCATTTCGACAGGCAGTTGCGGCAAAAACCGGCGAGATTCATCAGGTCGATGTTCTGCACGTCGACGCGGTTGCGCAAATGTTCCGTCAGGCGCCGGTAGGCCGCGGCTTCGAGTTCGATTCGCGTCTGTTTGTCGAGTTCCATGGTCACGGTCCTCCAGTTCGCCGCCCGGCGCGGCTGCCGTAATGTCTGATCATATGGGCCCCGGGCGCGGCAAGTACAGGGGCGAGGGCGTCGCCGAGCCTGCCGGCCCAGACGGCGACTCCGGCCGGATCGCCGACGAGGTCCTGGCGGAATTCGACGAGAACGTGGGCGAGGCCGCGCCCCGTGCCAAGATCGTAAAGCGTGTCGCCCTCGAGGGCCCCGTCGTAGGGTTCGTTGTCGCCGACGACGATTCCGTCCCGCCGCAAGGCCTCGATCAGCGGGCGGGCGACGCGCGGGTCGAGATCCCAGAGCGCGGCGATCTGCCAGGGCCGGGCGACGCCCTTCCAGACCGGCGTGAAGGAATGCAGGGAGACGATCGCCGGCGCCGGGCCGCGGGCGGCGAGCCCGTCGAGAGCGGCGGCCACGGCCTCGCGGTAGGGAGTCCAGAACAGGCGCTTGCGGCGCTCGATCTCCGCCCCGTCGACGCGCGCGTTGCCGGGGATGATGGCGCCGTCGGAAATTTTCATCACCAGCGTTGGATCGTCGCCGCCCCGGTTGGCGTCGATCAGCAGGCGGGAGAAGCGGGTCAGCACGGCGGGGGCCCCGAAACGCGCCGCGAGCAGCCGCGTCGCGTCCGCCGCGCCGATGTCCCAGGCGATGTGGCGGCGGAACTGCTCCGCGGGCAACCCGAGATCGCCATATTCGGGTGGCACGTGGTTCGAGGCGTGGTCGCAAATGAAGAGCACGCCGGCGTCCGGGCGTCCGGGAATCGATTCGACGGGAGCGTTCATGGGAACGACATTGAAACCGGTGGAGCGCAATTGCAAAGGCTGCGTTTTTCTCCGCTTGTTGACAGGAGCGCCGATGCGCCAAAAAAAGACGGCGCGCCCGTGCGTGCCTCCTGATTCGAACTCCAGACGATGACCGGCTCGCCCGCCATGTCCCAGATTTTTCGCAATCGACTGCTTCTCGCCATGTTTTCGCTCGCCGGCCTCGCGGCGCCGGGAGTGGCGCGCGCCGATTTTCGTCTCTGCAACAATTCGTCCAATCGCGTCAGCGTGGCGATTTCCTACACGGACGGGCAGGGCTGGGTCAGCGAGGGCTGGTGGAACCTGAAGAGCAACGCCTGCGAAATCCTCCTGCGCGGCAGTCTCGCGGCCCAGTTCTACTACGTTTACGCCATGGACGAGCGCGGCGGCGAGTGGAAGGGCAAGGCCTACATGTGCACGCGCGACCGGGAGTTCCGCATCGAGGGGCGCGACAATTGCCTTGTGCGCGGTTACGATCGCACGGGTTTTCTCGAAATCGACACGGGCAAGGACGCCAAGAACTGGACCGTCCAGCTCACCGACGCCTCGCAGCAGTCGCCGGGACGCTGATTCGCGGTCTTCGCCTGGACGGAATCGTCTCTTTCGTGTAACGCAACGCGGGTATTTCGCGGCTTTCGCCGGAAAGAGACCCCCATGAGACGACTTCGCCGCGTGAAGATTCTCGCCACGCTTGGCCCCGCTTCGCAAGACCGTGAAACGATCGCGCGGCTGGCCGCCGCCGGCGCGGACATTTTCCGCATCAACATGAGCCATTCCAGCCACGAGGGCATGCGCGCGCGCATCCGCGACATTCGCGCGCTGTCCGAGGAAATGGGCCACGAGATCGGCGTGCTCGTCGACTTGCAGGGGCCGAAGCTCCGCGTGGGCGAATTCGAGGGCGGCGGCGTCGATCTCGTGAAGGGGCAGACCTTCGTGCTCGACGCGGACCGCAAGCCGGGCGATTCCACGCGCGTGCATTTGCCGCATCCGGAAATCTTGCGCGCGCTCGCGCCGGGTCACGTCGTGCTGATCGACGACGGCAAGGTGCGGCTGCACATCGTCGAGGCGAAGCCGACGCGCGCGGTCGCGATCGTCGATGTCGCGGGACGCGTTTCCAATCGCAAGGGCGTCAGCCTGCCCGACACCGAAATTCCCGTCTCCGCCATGACGGAGAAGGACCGCTCGGACCTCGAGGCGGCGCTCGCCGAAGGCGTCGACTGGGTCGCCGTCTCCTTCGTGCAGCGCGCCGACGACATCGCGGAGGTCAAGAAGATCGCCCGTGGCCGCGCGCTGGTGCTGGCCAAGATCGAGAAGCCGCAAGCCATCGCGCGGCTCGACGAGATCATGGAAGTCGCCGACGCGCTGATGGTGGCGCGCGGCGATCTCGGCGTCGAGATGCCGCTGGAAAAGGTGCCCGGCCTGCAAAAGCGCATCACCCGCAACGCGCGCCGGCTTGGCAAGCCCGTCGTCGTGGCGACGCAGATGCTGGAATCGATGATCACCTCGCCGGTGCCGACGCGCGCCGAGGTGTCCGACGTGGCGACCGCCGTTTTCGAGGGCGCCGACGCGGTGATGCTCTCGGCGGAAAGCGCGGCGGGTCAATATCCCGTCGAGGCCGTCGAGACCATGAACCGCATCGCCGAGGAAGTGGAGCGCGACAGCGTGTGGCGCGCCGTGATCAACGCGCAGCGCGGGGCGCCGGAAGCGACGGGCGCCGACGCCATCGCGGTGGCGGCGCGCGACGTCGCCGAGACTCTCGACGTGAAGGCCGTTTGCGCCTGGACGTCGTCGGGCTCGACGGCGCTGCGCATCGCCCGCGAGCGGCCCTCGCCCGCCGTTCTGGCGCTGACGCCCAACCGGGAGACCGCGCGCCGCCTGTCGATCGTCTGGGGCGTGCACGCCGTCGTCACCAAGGACGCCGACGATCTCGACGACATGGCCAGACGCGCCTGCAAATTCGCCAATCGCGAGGAATTCTCGAAAGAGGGCGACCGGATCGTCATCGTCGCCGGCGTGCCCTTCGGGACTCCGGGCGCGACCAACATGATCCGGATCGCGTTTACCTCGGCGGAGAAGTAGGGGCCGGCGCCCTTACTTCACGTCCAGCAATTCGACCTCGAACAGCAGCGTCGCGTTGGGCGGAATGACGCCGCCGGCGCCGCGGGCGCCATAGCCGAGTTCCGGCGGAATGATCAGCGTGCGCTTGCCGCCAACCTTCATGGTGGCGACGCCCTCGTCCCAGCCGGCGATCACGCGCTGCGCGCCAATCGGAAACGAGAAGGGCTGGCCGCGGTCGAGGGACGAATCGAACTTCGCGCCTTTCGCCCCGTTCACGTAGAGCCAGCCGGTGTAGTGCATCACGCAGGTCTGGCCGGTTTTCGGACTCGCGCCCTCGCCGACCTTCGTGTCCTCGATCTTCAGGCCGGAAGCCGTTGTCATGATTTTTCCCCGGGTTTGAGCCGCCGCGGGCCCGGCGGCGAACAGAGCGCCGGTCATGGCGATGGTGAAATCGCGGCGGGAAAAGCTCATCCTGATTATCCTCTCCGGCGACCGGGCGCCCGCGCTGTACCGGAGTTCAACGCCGCTGACAATTCAGCGCGCCGGGACGCTTCCTCCGGGCCGGCGCTACTGAATGAGCTTGCCGATCTTCTCGATGACGGGCTTCGGCGTCGCGTAGATGCGCTTTATCAGCGCCTCGAGATGCTCGCCATCTTCCGGGTCCACGTCGAGCTTCGCTTTTTTCGTCTCGGCGAGGAATTCAGGATCGGTCATCGTCGCGTTGAAAGCGTCGCGCAGCATTTTCAGCTTTTCCGCCGGCAGGTTTGGCGGCGCGACAAACGGGCGGCCTATGCCCTGGCCGGCGTAGAGAAAGCCGATTTCCACCTTTTGATCGGGCGTCTTCGCGAGGTCGAGCACGAAGGGATGGCCCTTCATGTGCGGGTTGGGCTCCGCGCCGCCGTAGAACAAAATCCTGACCTTGCCCGAGGAAATCCAGTCGGGCCGCTTGCCGTTGACGCTGTCGAGCGATTCGCAAATGCCATCGACCTCGCCGCGCTCCATCGCGAGAAACACGTCGCTCGACGACGGGAAGCCGGAGACGAGCTTGAACTTGAAGCCCAGCAGGGCGTTGAGCGCGTTCGGATAGGAGCGCGTGCCGGTCCCGGGCCCGGTGTCGCCAAGAATGAGTTCCGTCGTCGTCAGGTCGTCGACGCTCTTCACCTTCGCGCTGGCGTTGGCGATGCAGACGTTGATTTCCGTCGTGGGCGTGCCGAGCCACGACATTTTCGTCGAATCGAACCGCGCGCCTTCCGCGCCGGTGAGCGCGCCGAGCGCCGCGTCGCGGGCGATGATGCCCATGACCGTGCCGTCCTTCGGCGCGATGTTGTAAATGTAGCTCGCGCCGACATAGCTGCCCGCGCCCGGCATGTTTTGCGTCACGACGGTGGGCGAACCCGGCAGGTGCCTGCCGATGTTGTGGGCGACGACCCGTCCCCAGAGGTCGTATCCGCCGCCGGGGCCAAAGCCGATCACCATGGTTGAATTTTTCGCCGTACCCTGGGCGAGGGCCGGCGGGGCGGCGCCCGCGACGGCGGCGCAGGCCGCGATGGCGACCGGGACGAGTCTGGAAAACATGAGTTCCTCGCGTGGAGTCTCGAACGGGCGGCCCGGAAACGGACCGGCGAAATCGAGCCCGAAAGTCCCCAAATTCATGTGTGAGTCAAGGACGCCGCCGCGTGGCGAATGCTCGCGGCGGCGCGATTGTCAGATCAGGCCTTCGTGTTTCAGCGCGGCCTGGACGCCGGGGCGCGCGAACACGCGGGCCTTCCAGGCGACGAGGTTCTTCAGCGCGGAAATGTCGATTTTCATCCCATCCGCCCACCGGCAGATGACGAAGAGATAGCCGTCGGCGACGGTGAACTTCGAACCGGTGAGATAATCCCTGCCCGCAAGTTCCCGGTCCACGTAAGCGAGGCGAGCCTCGATGGTTTCGCGCATGACGGGCTTGTAGGCGTCCGGCGTCGTCGGCTTGAACAGCGGGCTGAAGCTCTTGTGCAGTTCCGTCGAAACGAAGCTCAGCCATTCCTGCAATTTATAGCGCTCGACCGTGCCATTGGCCGGCGCGAGGCCGGATTTCGGCGCCTGGTCGGCGATGTATTGAACGATGGCGGGGCCTTCGGTGAGAACGGTTCCGTCGTCGAGCACGAAGGCGGGAACCTGGCCCTTGGGATTGACGGCTAGGAAATCGGCGCCGCTCGCGGTCGTCTTGGCGCGCAAGTCCACCTTCTCGGCCTCGTGCGCGAGGCCGGCTTCGTGCAACGCGATATGGGGCGAGAGCGAACACGCTCCCGGAGCAAAATAAAGTTTCATCCTGGAATCCTTCGAAAGGTCGGGCAACTGATATGGGGACTCTGGCGTCCCGATGCGAGAGGGCGCGGAAAACCGCTCTCAGGCCTGTTCGACGCGTAGCACGACGCCGTCCTCGACGCCCGTGACCCTGACCTTCGTGCCGGCGGGCATGTCGGCCCCGCGCGCGCGCCAGACGGAGTCGTTGACGCGAACGCGCCCCTCGCCCGCCTTGATGGCGTGGTCGAGCACGTATTCGCGGCCGATCAGCGCGTCGGCGCGGCGGTTGAGGAAGGGCTTGTCGCTCCCGGTTTCGCGCGAGCCGTAGACCTTGCGTCCGAGGAGCACGGAAACGACCGAGAGAACGCCGAAGGCCATCAGCGTCCAGGCGAAGCCGAGCGGCAGGACGAAGACCAGCAGGCCCGTCGCCAGCGCGGCGAGGCCGATCCAGAGAAGGAACACGCCCGGCGCGAACATCTCGGCGACGCAGAGAAGCACGCCGAAGATCAGCCAGGCCCAGGGCCCCGTCGCGTCGAACATTGTGTTTTTCCCCGTTTGCCGGTCTGGTCAGCCGCGCGGCGCGAAGCCGGCGGGCGGAACGGCGCCCGTCGCGGGAACCGTTCCGCCGCCGCGGGAGCGCCCCTCGCCGCCAGGCGGATTGCCGCGCGGTCCCTCGCCGCCCAGCGACGAGCGGGCCAGTTCGGCGATGCCGCCCAGCGTGCCGGCGATTCCCGCCATGTCCATGGGCATGATGAAGGTTTTCTGGTTCGGCGAATGCGCCAGCGCGTCGATGGCCTTCACGTATTTTTCCGCGATGAAATAATTCAGGGCCGCCATATCGCCCTTGGCGATGGCTTCCGAGACCATGCGGGTCGCTTCGGCTTCCGCCTGGGCCTGGCGCTCGCGCGCCTCCGAATCCCGGAACGCGGCTTCCTTGCGGCCTTCGGCGTCGAGCACGAGCGCGGCCTTGCGGCCTTCGGCGCGCAGAATTTCAGCCTGGCGCTGGCCTTCCGCCTCGAGCACGCTGGCGCGCTTCTCGCGTTCGGCCTTCATCTGGCGACCCATGGATTCCACGAGGTCGCGCGGCGGCACGATGTCCTTGATCTCGATGCGGTTGGCCTTCATGCCCCAGGGCGACACGGCCTGATCGACGACGTTGAGCAGGCGCACGTTGATTTCGTCGCGATGCGACAGGAGCTGGTCGAGGTCCATGGACCCCATGACCGTGCGGATGTTGGTCATCACGAGATTGAGCAGGGCGATTTGAAGGTTGGAGACCTCGTAGGAGGCCGAGGCCGCGTCGAGCACCTGGAAGAAAACGACTCCGTCGACGGTGACGGTGGCGTTGTCCTTGGTGATGACCTCCTGGGAGGGAACGTCGAGCACCTGCTCCATCATGTTCATCTTGCGGCCGATGCGGTCGATCCAGGGCATGATGAGGCCGAGGCCCGGCGTCAGCGTCTTGTAGTATTTGCCGAACCGCTCGACCGTGTAGGAATAGCCCTGTGGAATCTGGCGCACGCCCATCATCAGCGTGACGACGACGAAGAAGACGAACACACCCGCGAAGACGCCGAATCCGGTGTTCATGGCAAGTCTCCATACTGCGAGGGCCCGTGGTTGGCCCCCGACTACAATACGCCATCGGGCCGGGTCTTGCCAGGGGGCCGGCGCGGGCGGCGTTAACCGAAAATAAACCATGTGGCGCCAGCCTGCTGGAAAGTTCGCCCCGCCGGGGCGACGCCACCGGACGATCCCCCATGGGTCAGTTCAGTCTGCCGCGCCTTCGCGCCTCCGCCCTGCCGCCGATCGGGCGAAAAGTCTCCTACACATGTCCCGGCGTCACCTTGCGCGCCGCCGGAACTTTTTCCGCCGCGATCGGGCTTCTCGTCCTGCTGCTGGTCAACCAGACGCCGCGCGAGGGGCAATTCCGCGAGGGCCAGTCGAGTTCGACGCCGGTTCCGCGCTGATCCGTCCGGCGCGAGACTGTCCGCGCGCGGCTGGCGGAACCGCGCCTTCGTGCTATATTCCCGCGCATGACGCAGACGCCGTCCGCCAAGCCGCCGCCGGTCCGGACGCATGGCGAGGCCTTCCGCCTCGCCGGCGTGGTGAAACTCGCGCTCGTGGGCCTTCTCGTTTTCGCGACGTGCGGTCCGTCCGTCGACGCCCAGGAAGACAACGCCGCCGCGTTTTTCCGGGCCGACCGCGAGCGGATGCAGGCGCAGCGGCAACGGGCGAGCGCCGTCGTTCAAAGACCCACGCTGTTGATGCGCCGCGCCGCGCCGGTGCGTGGCTACGCGCGGCCGACGCCGCCGCCCGCGACGGAACAGCCGCCGGCCGAGCCGCCGGCGATCACCGTCGTCGATCCCTCGACCGTTCCCGCGATCGAGGCCGACGCGCCCCGGCAGGCGGACGCCGTCGATCCCGCGGTTGTTCCGCCCGCGCCGGTCAAACCGGCGGAGCCGGTGTTCACCATCGCGGTGATTGGCGACAGTCTGGGGCAATTGCTCGGGCAAGGGCTGACCGAGAGTTTCGCCGACCGTCCGGAAATCGCCATTTTGCGCAAGGCGCGCGAAAACACGGGCCTCGTGCGGGACGATTATTTCGACTGGATGAAGGGCGCGCGGGACATCGCCGCGGGGACCGACAGGATCAACCTCGCGATCATGATGATCGGCAGCAACGACCGGCAGGCGTTGCGCGAGGGCGCGGTCGCCAACGAGCTTCGCTCGCCGCGCTGGCAGCAACTTTACGGCGACCGCGTCGAGGCGGTGGCGCAGGCCTTCCGCGACAGGAAAATCCCGGTGCTCTGGGTTGGCCTGCCCATCATGAAAAACGACCGGTTTTCGGCTGACATGGCGATGATCAACGAGATCGTCAAAACGCGGCTGCCCAGGGCCGGCGCGGCCTTCATCGACACCTGGGAAGCCTTTCTCGACGACCGCGGCGTTTACGCCGCCTACGGGCCGGACGTGAACGGCCAGTTCCAGAAGTTGCGCTCGGGCGACGGCGTGCATTTCACCCGTCCCGGCGCCCGCAAGCTCGCCTATTTCCTCGAGGCTGAAATCCGCCGCGCCATCGAGGACTCGCGTCCGAAAATCGACGCGGAAATCGCCGCCGCCAGCGCACGGCCCGCGCTGGTCCAGGAGCCGCCGGGCTCCGCCGCCGTTCCGATTCCGCCGCCGCGCGGCTCCGGCGGTCTCGTCGTCACGCTGCCCGTCCCCGCCGCTCCCGCCGAAGTGGTGATTCCCGTCAAACCGGCGGAAGGCGCCGTCGTCGCGCTGACGGCGCCGGTCGTCTCGCCGGGCGGACAGCTCGCCACCCGGGCGCGGCCCGCCGTCGCGACCGATTCTCAGGCGTTGCTCGACCGCGTGGTGGCGCAGGGGCGGCCGCTCGACGCGCGGCCCGGACGCGCCGACGACTTCAGCTGGCCGCGCCGCTGATCGCTTCCGGAGGCTTGCCAAGGACGCCGCCGCGCGCGACCATGCGGCCATGCTCGCCCCCTCCGATCTCGTCTCGCCCTTCGCCGGTTTCGACGTTCCCGCCTGGCTGGAAAGCCTGGCGCGGCGGCGCGGATCCCATCCCGCGCTGATCTTCGCGCCGCCGGAGGGGCCGCGCCGGACGTGGACCTACGCGCAATTCGTCGACGCGGCGCGCCGCGTCGCCGGCGGGCTCGTCGCGCGCGGCGTGCGGCCCGGCGACCGCGTGCTCGTGCATCTCGAGAATTGCCCGGAATCGCTGATCGCGCGTTTCGCCTGCGCCTTCGCCGGGGCTGTGTGCGTGGGAACGAATCCGCAAGCGGCGGGACCGGAACTCGACTGGTTCGCGCGTTCGACGGGCGCCGTCGCGGCGATCACCCAGCCGAAATTCGCCAGTCTCGTCGCGAGCCATTGCAAAGGATTGCGCTGGGTCGCGGCGACGGCGGACGACGCCGGGACGCCCGCCGCGACGACGATGGCGCGCGCGGAGTCTTTCGAGGCGCTGATGGCGGAGCCGCTGGCCCGGCGCGCGCCCGACCCGTTCGCGCCCGCCTCGATCATGTTCACGACAGGCACGACCTCGCGCCCCAAGGGCGTCGTGTGGACGCACGCCAACGTGCTCTGGGGCGCGCGCGTCAACGCGATGCAGCAGGACATGCGGCCGGACGACGTCTCGCTCGTGTTCCTGCCGCTCTGTCACGTCGTCGGCCTGTCGTGGTGCGCGCTCTCGACCCTGTGGGCGGGCGGAACGATTGTGTTGCAGCCGCGGTTTTCCGCCAGCCGCTACTGGGCCGTCGCCAGCGAGTTTGGCGCGACGGTGGGCAGCCAGGTGTTTTTCACGATGAACGCGCTCGCCGCGGCCGGAATCCCGCGGCACGGCTTTCGCCAGTGGATCATGCCGCGGCACGACCCGGCGCAAATGCAACGGTTCGGAGTCGATTTCGTCTCGGGCTGGGGCATGACGGAAGTGCTGGTCCAGGCGATCGTCTGCGAGCGCGGTTTCGAGCCGCCGGCGGGCGCCATCGGCCGGCCGGGCGCGGGGTATCGCGTTCGCGTGGTCGATGACGACAACAGGCAGGTGGAGCCCGGCGGCTCGGGCCATCTGCTCGTCGGCGCCGCGCGCGGGCTTTCGATTTTCCGCGACTACGACGGCGACGCCGCGGCGACGGCCGAGGCCTTCGACGAGGACGGGTTTTTCCGCACCGGCGACCGCGTCATCCTGCGCGAGGACGGCTGGCTGCAATTTGGCGACCGGATCAAGGACGTGCTGAAAGTCGGCGGCGAGGGCGTCTCCGCCTCCGAGATCGAGGCCGTTATCCTGCGCGCGCCCGGCGTGAAGGAATGCGCGGTCGTGGCGAGGCCCGACGCCGATTACGGCGAAGTCCCCGTGGCCTTCGTCGTGCCGAAGCCGGACCTGCCGCCCGAAGAGGCGCGCGCCCTGCCGGAGACCGTGTCCGCGCTGTGCCGGGAGTCGCTGGCGAAATTCAAGGTTCCCCGGGAGACGCGGATTGTCGCGGACCTGCCGCTCGTGGGCTTCGGCAAGGTGTCGAAGGCGCGGCTGCGCGAGATGGCGCTGTCGGACGAGTGATGGGAGGGGGGCGCGAAGCGGGACGGATGAGGGCGGCGCCGCGCCGGCAAAGTTGCACGGCTTGCCGGACGCTCGCGACGGGCGCTGAAAGATTGTTCGGTGTGTCGCGGCCCTCGTCCGCGGTTGACGCGCCACCTTCTCCCGCGAGCGGGAGAAGGGATGCGCCCGCGGCGTTTCGGGGCTGAATTGCCGGACAAGTCTTTCGACAATCGAAACCCGTTGGCGAATCACTCCCGCCTGAAATTCCCCCGCGCCAGCCAGTGGTCCAGCATCCACAGGTGGTCGCAGCCCCAGAACATTTCGCCGTCGGCGACGAAGGTCGGCGCGCCGAAGACGCCCGCCGCGATGGCGTCCGCGACGCTCGCCTCCAGCGCGCGTTTCGCGTCGTCGCCCGCGAGCGCGGCGCGCAATTCGCCGGCGTCGAGGCCGAGCGGCGCCGCCTCCTCCGCCACGGCGTCGATCGGCGTGATGTCCTCGCCGCGCGTCCACAAGCGCGCGTAAATCCGTTGCGCGAAGGCCTTCGCCAGCGCGGGATCGCGCTGCCTGATCCACAGGAACGCGCGGCAGGCGGCGAGCGAATTGACGCCGGCGAGGCCGTGCATTTTCAGGGGCGCGTCGAACCAGGTCGCCAGCCTTTGCAGATCATGCTGCAAATACGGCCATTTCAGCGGATATTCGCGCAACGGCTTCATGCCCATCACCTTCATGATGGTGACGCCGATCAGAAACGGACGCCAGTCGACCTCGCGCCCGTGGCGCGCGGCGAGGCGCTCGATTTCGATGGAGCCGACGAAGCCGAAGGGCGACACCGGATCGAACCAGAAGACGACAGGGGCCTTCACGTTTCTACTCCGCCGCCGCGGCCGCCTTCGCCGGCTCCTCGCCCGTGCCGACGAGCAGGTGGCGGGGCACCAGCAGCATGATCGCGGCGCCGCAGATCACGGCGCAGCCGACGACGACCATGGGCACGGTGAAGCCGCCGGTGGAATCGCGCAGAATGCCGATGACGAGCGGCGCGGTCGAGGCCCCGACCATGCCGATCGTGTTCATGAAGGCGATGCCGGTCGCGTGCGCCGACCGCGGCAGGACGGACGAAGGCATGGTGAAAAACAGCGACCACACCGGCAGCGTGAACAATTGCGCGGCGACGAGGCCGGCGTATTGCGTCGGCGCGTTGGGCGCCAGCGCCGCGACGAGCCAGCCGCAGCCGCCAATGGCCATGGGAATAATCGCGCACCAGTAGCGCTCCTTCAGCCGGTCCGAGAACGCCGACCAGAAGGGGATGGCGACAATGGCCAGCAAATAGGGGCCGGAGGCGAGCAGGCCGGTCAGCCAGTAGGGCTGGTCGGGGCGGCTCATGGCGCGCAGGATTTGCGGCGTCCAGTAGCCGCCCGAGCCGAAATTGCCGATCAGCGTGAAATAGGCGAGCGAGATGAGCAGCATGTCGCGGCTGAACAGCATCGACAGGAGAGAGCCCTTGCGCACGGAGGAGAGCCGCTCGCGCTGTTCCGCGTCGCGGCGCACCGCGTCGTCGATGACCTGGCGTTCGCGCTCCGTCAGCCATTTCGACGTCGAGGGCCGGTCGGACAGATAGAACAGGATCGCGACGCCGAGAACCACCGCCGGCAGTCCCTCGATGATGAACAGCCAGCGCCAGCCGGAAATTCCGAGCGCGCCGTCCATGCTGAGAATCGCGCCGGAAAGAATCGAGCCCGCCGCGAGGGCGATGGGCTGCGAGATCATGAAGCCCGATTGCGCGCGGGCGCGATGATATTGCGGATACCAGTAGGTGAGATAGAGCACGAGGCCGGGAATGAACCCGGCTTCCGCCGCGCCCACGAGGCCGCGCAGGGTCAGCAGGCTCGCCGGTCCCATGGCCAGCGCGCAACCCGCGGAGGCTACGCCCCAGGTGATCATGATGCGCGCCAGCCAGATTCGCGCGCCAAATCTTTGCAGCGCGAGATTGCTGGGGATTTCGAACAGCGCGTAGACGATGGAGAACACCGTCACCGACGTGCCGAACACGGTGGCGGAGACGCCAAGCTCCTTGCCCATGGTGAGCTGGGCGAAGCCGATGTTGGTGCGGTCGAGATAATTGACGATGGCCAGCAGCAGGATGAACCACAGCATGCGCCGCGAGACTTTTTTGAAAGCGGCTTCTTCCTCGGCCGAATAGCCGGATGATGGTTCGGCCATGGTTCCCTCCGATTCTCGTTGCGCGGCGACCCTAGGGCGCCGGGCCGGGCCGGAGCAAGGTCGGGCTCACGGCTTCCGCCGGGCGCACGATCCAGGCCGTTGGCAAGCGCGGCGTGGAACACTTTCAATCATGTCTTCGAGGGTGTCCACCAAACCCGGACAACTCCCC
>CAISEY010000260.1 GCA_903884435.1 uncultured Hyphomicrobiales bacterium
ATCTGCGCGCCGCGCGCGACTTCAACGACGCGCTCGTCGCGGGCCGGCTGACCGGGCCTGGCGCCGATTCCATTGTCGAAATTCTGGCGAAACACACGGTCATCAAAAGTCCGGAGGTTCTGCGCGGCATGGTGATGCACGGCGTCAATCCCGACGGCGCGCTGAACCTCGAAAGTCTGAAAAAAGACCTCGATTTTTTCCGTCAGGAAGGCGACGTGACCGGCAAGGTCGAGGTTGGCCAGCTCGTCGACGCGTCCTTCGCCGCGGAGGCCGCCAGGGAACTGGGGCCCTGGGTGAAGAAGTAGGCGTCAGTCCGTCGCGCGGAAGCCGGTCGCCTTGACGACGCGCCCCCAGCGTTCCGAGCCCTGCCGGATGGATTCCTCCATGGCGGGGCCGGTTTCGGCGACCATGTCGAGCCCCTGGGCGGCGAGCGCCGCGCGCACTTGCGAATCGGCGTGGGCGAGTTTCGCCGCCTCGACGATCCTGGCCTTGATGTCGGCTGGCGTGTTCGAACGCACGATGATTCCGTACCAGACCGTCGCGAGAAAATCGGGATAGCCAAGTTCCGTGAAGGTCGGAATGTCCGGCAGCGCCGCGAAGCGGCGGGCTCCGGTGGTCGCGATGGCGCGGATCGAGCCGGCCTGAATTTGCGAGAGCACGCTCGGCATTTGCGTGAAGCCGAGCATCACCTGTCCCGCCATCAGGTCCGTCACCTGCGGCGCCGATCCGCGGTAAGGCACGTGCGGCAGATCGAGTCCGAAACGCTCGTTGAGTTGCACGCCGAGAAAATGTCCGGGCGTGCCGGGGCTGTAGGAGGAGATCGACAGCTTGCCCGGATTTTTCTTGATCCAGTCAATGGTTTCGGCGAGCGTCTGCACCGGAGCTTTCGGATTGACGACGAGACCGATCGGTCCCTCGAGGCCCTTCATCAGCACGGTGAAGTCGCTCGCCTTCCAGCGCAGGCCCTCGTAGACGAGCGGGTTGATTTCAATCATCGACTGGGTGCCGATCCACACGGTCTTGCCGTCGGCGGGCGCGTCGGCGGTGACTTGCGCCGCGACGGAGCCGTTGGCGCCCGGGCGAACTTCGGTGACGATGGTCGTGCCGAGCGTCTTTTGCATGTGTTCGCCGATCACGCGCGCGTAGGCCTCGACGGGTCCGCCGGCCGCGGCGCCGACGAAGAATCGCGTGACGTCGCGGCCCTGCGCGAGCGCGTCGAGCCCCGGCGCGGCGAGCGTCGAACCGAGCGCGGCGCATCCCGCCGCGAAACTCCGGCGCGACAGACTTGACGATTCCATGTGGACCTCCCCGACCGCTTCGCGACGGAAGCATTTCCGGCAGAATGCTTGATCGCGGCTGGCGTCGCAAGCGCCGGATCGTCGCGCGGGGGCGGCCGCGAAAACAAAAACGCCCGGCGCGAGGCCGGGCGTTCGTGTTTGTTTCGCAAGCCGGGCTTACTTGATGCCGAGCAGCTTCTGCGCGTTCTTGTAGGCGATCTTGTTGAGAGCCGCCTTGCTGATGTCGAGATTCTCGAGGATCTTGATGGTGTCGCGGATGTAGCCGGGGCCCTTTTCGGGGTCGAACGGACAATCCGAGGCGAACAGCACCTTGTCGGCGCCGTAGAAGGAAAGACCGCATTCCGTCGCGGCGCGCGAGCCGAACACGGCGCTGTCGGCGTAGAAGTCCTTGAAGTAGTCGAGCGGGCGACGCTTCATGTTCTTCAACAGGGTCTTGTAGTCCTCGTCGGTCGTGCGGTTGCCGAGCTGGTCCCAGCCCGGACCGACGCGGCCCTCGAAATAGGGAACCATCGCGCCGAGGTGATGGGCGAGAACCTTCAGGTCGCTGAATTCGTCCATCACGCCGCCGAACACGAGGCGGGCCATGGCGACCGAGGTTTCATAGGGCCAGCCGAAGGTCCACCAGATCTCGTACTTCGACTTCTTCTCGGTCTTGTAGTCGGCGAGATCGAAGGCGCCGCGCGAGGGATGCAGGAACACGGCCTTGCCGGCCTTCGCGGCGACCTCGAACACCGGGCGGAATTCCGGCAGATCGAGCGGCTTGCCGTTGATGTTGGTGTGAATCTGCACGGCGCAGGCGCCGTTCTTGAAGGCGCGCTCGAGTTCCTTCGCCGCGTTCTTCGAGTTCATCGGCAGCGAGGCGAGCCAGCCGCAGAAATAATCGGGTTCCTTCGCGCAGAGTTCCGCCATGCCGTCGTTGCCGAGCTTGGCGAAGGTCTCGACCTGCTTGGCCGTGCCGAGCGCCTCGAGGGGCGGCATGCCCAGGGAAATGACCTGCTTGTAGTCATGTTTCTTGGTGAACATGTCGCAGACCTGCTTGCGCCGGTCGAGGTCGTAAATCGCGGGGACGCCGCGCATGCGCGCGCCAATGTCGGCGGCGGCGCCGGGGGTGGCCATCATCTTGTCCCAAAGGCCTTTCGGGAAAAAATGGTTGAAACAGTCGATATAACGCATGAAGTTTGGCCTCCGTTTGCATGGCGCCAGACCCGCCTGGACCGCGGGCCATGGACTTGACTTTGCTATAAGGGCAAGCGCGGCGGCATTGCAATCGTATTCCGGCGGGAAATCCGTCCGATCCGGCGGAAAACAGCGTTCGCCGCCACGCCGGTCTCCCGAATCAACGGTGTCCCGCGCCTATTTCAGCGCGTCGATCCGCACGAGGTCGGCGAGTTGCGCCTCCGTCAGCGGCGCGTTGATGAACCTGAATTGCACGGCGTCCTGCATGGCCTCGGGAATTCCCAGCACGCGGTCGATCTGGAGCGAGTCCTTCGTGATGAATTCCGCGATGGTGCGGCGCACGGACGCCTCGGGGAAACTGACGATTCCCATGTATATTTTCAGCGCCTCGGGCGAGACGTACATCCAGTCGAGCGTCTCCTGGTAGGCTTTCAGATAACGCCTGAAAACGTCCGGTTTCGCGGCGAGCGCCCCGGCGTTGGCGATCTGCACGCGGATGGTCTGGGCGCGCATGTGGGCGGAATCGCTCAGCCGGCCGATCATCCGAATTTCGCCGCTTTCCAGCCTGTCGAGATTGAAGGGGCCGTTGCTCCAGCCAATGTCGACCTGGCCGGTCAGGGTCTGCGTCGTCGTCGCGGTGGCGTCGCCGGTGGCGACGAGCTTCACGTCCCTGAGGCCATATTCATCGACGAGTTTCAGCGCGCCAATGTGCGTCGAGGAACCCGTCGTCGAATAGGACAATGTCTTGCCGTTCGCCTCGCGCAGGGATTGCAACGGCGATTTCGCGGGCACGTAATAAAACACTTCCCGCGAGCCCGAGGAACTCGCGCCGATGATCCGGATGGGAGCGCCCTTCGCGAAGGCGCCGAACGCGCCCGCGAGACCCGCGCTCAAGCCAATATCGACGGCGCCGGAAACGACCACCTGCATCGTCTCGCCGCCGCCGGAGGTGTAGAGGATCTCCGGGTCGAGGCCGTGCTTTTTGAAAATGCCGGCCTGTTTGCCGATTTCGGGAATGGCGCCTTCCCAGCTTCCGCGGTTCGGCGACGCGATTTTAAGCGGCGTTTGCGCCGCGGCCGCGGTCGCGAAAACCGCGGCGGCGAGTCCCGCCAGTTTCATCCGCGCGAACATGGTCCCCCCCGATTTTTCTGGTTCAGGCCGGCGCCGTTTCGAGTTGCAGCGTGTCCTCGTGCGCCTTCAGGTGGGGCATCACCTCGGCGGCGAACAGACGAATGCTGCGCTCGGTCACGTCCGCCGGCTGGGTGCCGATCTGCAACATCGCCATCAGATGGCCGAAGCCCATTTCCTTCTGGCAATGCATGATGCGCTCGCGCACGGTCTTCGGGCTGCCGCAAACGATGATGCCCTGTTCGATCAGCTTGTCGATGGTGGCGTTGGCGCGCGCCTGGAATTTCGCCACCATCAGCGCCTTGGTGGAGGCGATGGAGGAATAGCCCGGCGGCAGGCGCATTTCGAGCGAGGGAAACTTGATGAACTTGTTGAAGAAGTTCTCGATGTGCGGTTGCAGGTCGCGCCGCGCCTGCTCGTCGGTTTCCGCGACGTATGTCGGCACGGCCCAGCCCATTTGCGAGGGCGTCGGCTCGTAGCCCGCCTTCAGCGCCTCGTCGCGATAGGCGCGGAACGCCTTCAGCGCCTGCGGGAAGGGGCTGAACGTCTGGAGATAGGTGTAGCGGCGCTCCTTCGCGGCGGCCCAGACGATGGTCTCCATGCTGCCCTGCGAGGGAATCCACACGGGCGGATGCGGCGTCTGCACGGGCCGCGGCCAGAGGTTCACGTAATCGAACTGGTAGTGCCGGCCGCGATAGCTGAACGGCCCTGTTTCCGTCCACGCCCTCAGGATGAGTTCGTGCGCTTCGTAAAAACGCTCGTGCGAGAAGGTGGGATTGACGCTGTTGGAAAAATATTCGGTGCCGATGCCGCGCACGAAGCCGGCGATGATCCGCCCGTTGCTGATGTGGTCGAGCATCGCGAATTCCTCCGCGATCATCATCGGATTGTTCACCAGCGGCAGGGCGCGGCCGAGAATGCAGATTTTCGCCTGTTTCGTCGTGCGCGCCAGCGCGGCCGCGATGAGGTTGGGCGCCGGCATCATGCCATAGGTGGTCTGGTGGTGTTCGTTGACGCAGACGCCGTCGAAGCCGAGCTGGTCGGCGAGTTCGAGTTCGCCGATGTAGCGTTCGTAGCGCAGGCGGCCCTTCGCCGGATCGAAATTCGAGTTCGGCAGCGTCACCCAGGCCGATTCATGTTTGTCGACCTGCGCGAGATCGACGTCGGCGTAGGGCATCAGATGGAAGAAATAGACTTTCAACGGACAGCTCCCGCGATGAAGGCGGCGACGCGCCGCGCCGCGTCAGCGCCGCGCTCGAAGGGAATGGCGTGGCCGCAACCGGCGAAGCGCGCGGTTTCGGCGCGCGGCATTTCGCGCGCGAAGACATCGAGACAGTCGATCGGGACGACGCGGTCCTTCTCGCCCCACAGGATCAGCGCGGGCATCTTCGCGCGGTGCAGCCAGTGCGGCAATTGCACGCGCGCGAACCGCGGCGACCAGCCGAGCCGGGCGAGGCCCATGCGGTTTTGCAGGACGATGTCGATGTCCTCGCCGGCGCGCGCGGCGATTTCCGCCTCCGCGAGGGCCGCGTCGTGGAACTGAGCGCGCAGCACCGCGTCGGGCGAGGGGATGAACACGTCGAATTCCGGCGGCTCCGCCGGGGTCACGCCCATTGGCGCGAGCAGCGACAGCGAGGGGAAGAGCGCGGCGTCGCGGATCGCCATTTCCGCGGCGATCCAGCCGCCGATGGAATGTCCGGCGAGGTGAAGTCGCCCGACGCCGAGGGCGTCGACGAGATCGAGGCCAAAGGACGCGGCGTCCGAAATGTCCATCAGCCAGTCGGGAATGGGCGAGCGCCCGAAGCCCGGCAATTCCGGAACGATGACGCGATGCGACTTCGCGAGTTCGGCGACGAGCGGATCGGGACGCGGCCCGTCGATGCCGTGCAGGTACAGGACCGGCGCGCCGGTCCCCGCCTCCAGCGCGCGAACGGGCGCGCCGCGCACCTCGATGGTCGTTTCCTTCATGGACGCCTCTGTGTTCGGACGCGTCTATGTAGACGCGCGCCGGCCGCGGACGCAAGGCGACATCAGCGCGCGGGCGCCGCGCGGCGTTCGCTGAGCCAGATGCCGGCGAGAACGAGCACGAGTCCCGCCGCGTGATAGGGCGCGAAGGCCTCGCCGAGCAGAACGACGCCGAGAAACGCGCCGAACACGGGCACGAGATTGGTGTAGAGGCCGGCGCGGTTGGCGCCGATGAGATCGACCGCGCGCAGGAAGAACACCTGCGCGCCCAGCGCGGGCCCGAGCGCGCAAAAGACGATGATCGCCCAGCCCGCGGGCGTCGGCCAGAACGTTTCGCCGCGCGCCGCCTCGATGGCGAGCAGCGGCGCGGAGCACAGCGCCGCCGCGAACGACAGACCCGCGAAAAACACGATGGCCGGCAATCCGGGACGACGCCGCAGCGACAGATTGTACCAGGCGCCGCCGAAACAGCCGGCGAGAATCATCAGGTCGCCCTTGTTGATGGACAGGCCCAGCAGGGTCGTCGGCTGGCCGCGCGTCGCCACGACGACGACGCCAGACAGGGTGAGGACGATGCCGAGAATCTGCGCGGGATAGACGCGGTCGCCGCGCAGGGCGGAGGCCGCGATCACCAGAACCGGCACGCAGCTTTGCAGCAGCACGATGTTGACCGCCGTCGTGAGATGCGCCGCCGAGTAAAGCAGCGCGTTGAAGGCGGTGAGGCCGAACAGGGCGAGGCCGAGGACGAGCCATCGCCATTCCCAGAGCACGGGAACGGCGGCGCGAATCCGGTCGGGAATCGCGATGGCGAGGACGAGGCCGATGACCGCCCAGCGCAACGTGACCAGCGTCATGGGCGAGACCTCGCCGACGGCGGAGCGCGCGGCGACGGAATTGGCGGCCCACAACATGGCCGCGATCGCCAGCAGCGCCCAGGCGCGCGCCCATACCCAGCCGAAACGATGCATCATGCGGGGCGTGTAGCGCAGGTCGTGCGCGCGCGCCAGGCGGGGGCGGGGGCGGTTGCCTCGTGGCGAAGCGACCTGGCGGGAGAGGGGGGGGCTCGGCGGCGGCGGGATCCCGCGCGCAACGCGGGGCGTGTTTTTGGGGGCGGCGAATCTCCCGGGGTCGCGCATCCGTCGAGAACAGGCCGCGGAATCCGCCTGAAATCTGATTTGTTCCGTCGATTTCCTGGTGCGGAAATCAAGAGATTCGGAATAGCGATTTTAGGCCGAAAAAATTGGGTCTTTTGAGAAGGCGGCGAAATTTGCCAGCCTGTCGAAAACGTGCGAGTATCGAGAGCCAGCCTTGCGCGACCTATGGCTAGGTGCTGCATCATGCCGAGACGGTAGGCGGGAGAGAAACGATGGCAGGGACACAAGTGACGCGCGAGCAATTTGAGATTTCACTGGACGCCGTAGTTCATACGCCGACAGGTGCGCGCTTCTCCGCCTATCGCGGACGCCCAGAAATCTCGAATATAAACTGGGGACGGGCCGGTGACGTTCTCGAAAACGGCGAAGATTACCGCCGTGAAGAAGTTCGCGCTATCGCGGAGCAGCTTTTGCGGGGACGAATATAGGGAGCATTGAATTTTGCCTCCGGATGAAGCCGACGCCGAAAGAGCCCATCTTACACGCGGCGCGATGGTCGCCTTTGCGCAAGACGTTATGGCAACTCAATTGAATGGATTGAGACGAGAGGAAACGGGCTATAATAGCTACGCGTTTGACCTTGCGTGCGATGGGTTTCTTGTTGGAGCACTCATGACAGTCGCGGAGGCGATGCCATTGCCTACGCCACCACGAGAAGTCGCATTCATAGGATTGATGGCGTATTTAACGGAGATCAAAGGTATCAGTTTTGAGAGCGCGCAGGAACGCTCATCGATGTTGTCCAATATGCCCGAAGGATCAAAAGCTGCGCTACTTTTTGAAATGGGTCAGCGTTGGAGAAATCCTGACGCTCTCAGAATTTATTTTAGGACAGTGCCGCCGGGAGAGGGAACGAGTCAAATTTGGTCTGACGCAATGGCTCGCCGGAAAAAATACGTCCTAGCCATAGCGGGATTGATATTATTTGCGGGCGCGGTAGCCCTCTTTGTCTTATTCATTAAATAAGCACCGCCTGTCACGGACGAGCTTCCCGTTCATAATTTAAAACATTCGGAACGCGGGTTTTGGCTGCAATAAGCAGGGAGTTTCAAGAACGCGCGCGGCGCATCCCGAACGAAATGTCCCCCGGCATTTTCGGGGCGGTTCAGAGCGGCAACCCCCCGCGCCCCGCCTTCACCCCAGCAACGGCGACCAGGCGGGGTCCGACGCATAAGCCGGCGTCGGCACCGGAAATTCGCCGCGGCCGAACAGATCGACCATGTGGATTTTCGAGCCGCCGCCGCCGCCGGGATCGCGGAAGAACATGAGGTAGAGGCCGTTCGGGGCCCAGGTGGGGCCTTCGTTGTGAAAGCCCTCCGTGAGAATCCGCTCGCCGCCGCCGTCGGGCTTCATCACGCCGATGCCGAACTGTCCGCCTTTCTGGCGAGTGAAGGCGATGTAGTCGCCCCTCGGCGACCAGACCGGCGTCGAATAACGCGCGCCCTCGCCGAAGGAGATGCGTTTGGCGCCGCCGCCGCCCGCGCCCATGACGTAAATCTGCTGGCCGCCTCCGCGGTCGGACTCGAACACGATCTGGCCGCCGTCCGGCGAATAGCAGGGAGACGTGTCGATCGCGGCGGAATCCGTCAGCCGCGTCGTCGAGCGCGAGCGCATGTCCATCACGTAGAGGTTCGACGACGAGCCCTGCGACAGCGACATGACGATGCGCTGCCCGTCTGGGGCGAAGCGCGGCGAAAACGTCATGCCGGGAAAATTGCCGATGGGCTCGCGCTGGCCCGACTCGATGTTGAGCAGGTAGACGCGCGGATCGCCGCGCCCGAAGGACATGTAGGTGACTTCCTGCGAGGTCGGCGAGAAACGCGGCGTCACCACGAGTTCGTCGTTGCGCGTGAGATATTTCACGTTGGCGCCGTCCTGGTCGACGATGGCGAGGCGCTTGGCGCGGCGTTCCTTCGGGCCGGTCTCGTCGACGAAGACGACGCGGCTGTCGAACCAGCCCTTCTCGCCGGTGATGCGCGTGAACACGGCGTCGGACACGAGGTGGGCGACGCGGCGGGCGTTGTTGGGGTCGGTCACGTATTGCTGACCGGCGACCTGCTGGCCGCTTGTCACGTCGAACAGGCGGAACTCCGTGCGCAGCCGTCCGTCGGGGCCGCGGC
Source organism: uncultured Hyphomicrobiales bacterium (assembly GCA_903884435.1). GTDB lineage: Bacteria > Pseudomonadota > Alphaproteobacteria > Rhizobiales > Beijerinckiaceae > Terripilifer. The sequence goes on from CAISEY010000260.1 coordinate 8,842, forward strand.
CGGTGCGGCCCGTCAGCACGAATTGCGCGTTGACGACCTTCCACTGGTCCATTTGCGGCGATTCCGGGTTCGTCGCCTTTTCCACGAATTTCGCCGGATCGAGCGGGCTGATGAACACCGAGCGGCGGAAGTTGTTCGTGATGACGGACGTGACCTGCGCGCCGCCCTCGCCCTGGAACGCCGTCACCGCGATGGCGACCGGCTGGAAGTTCGAGCCGCGGCGAATGTCGAGATAGGGAGCGTTTTGCGCGAGGGCCCCGCGCGTCGTGGCGGCGAAGGGAGCCATGGCGAGAAGGCCAACGGCGCCGCGGCGGGAAATCATACGGACCATGGAGGAAAAGTCCCCGAATTCGATGCGAGTGTGACACAGGACTGGCGACGCCCGCGCGGCGGACGCCTGGAGATGGCTCAGCCCGCCATTTCCTCCGGGTCGAACCGCAAGGTGCGGCTCTTCCACTGGTTGTGGAACGGGGCGAACTGGGCGGGAATTTTCAGCGGATTGCACTTGCGCACGGCGCGCAGGGCGCTTTCGGCGAGGCTGCGCAGATTGGGGTCGCCGGGGGGATTGAGCAGCGCCGGCTGGCCGACGAGCGTTCCCTCGGGCGAGTATTCGACCTTGATCTGCGGGATGTAGCGCTGCGCCTCGCCGAGCGCGAGATAGCTCCAGCACTGCTTGTATTGTTCCTGCAACATGCCATCGAGCTGGCCCCACATCGAAGGCGACATTTTCGGCGCGTTGGCGGTGGGCGAGCCGAGCGACGCGGTCTGCGCGGCGGCGCGCGCCGTCGAGGGCCGCTGTCCCGGCGGCTCCCTCGACAGCAGGGACGCGACCGCGCTGCGGTCGAGCCGCGGCTTCTCGGTCGTCTCGTCGCCGGACTTCGGCCGCGAGGCCGGTTTGTCCTCGGGTTTCGCGGACTGCAACAGCTTCGCCAGCGCGCCCTTGTCGAGCGACGGCTTGTCCTCGGTCTTCGGTTTCGGCTCTTCCTTCGGCGCCGGGCGCGTCTTTTGCGGCGGGGTCGGCGCGGCGGCCTCGGCCTGTTTCGGCTCGACTTTCGGTTCGATCTTCGGCTTCACCGGCGGTTTGGGCGGCTCGATCGCCTCGGCTTCCTTCGGCTTCGGCGGTTCGGGCTTGCGCTCGACCTTCGGCGGCTCCGGCGGGCGCGCCGGGGGCTTTGGCGG
>CAISEY010000261.1 GCA_903884435.1 uncultured Hyphomicrobiales bacterium
ATTCAACGGTTTTGACGGGATGGGGCATGGGCGAATCGCGGGGCTGGAGGAGAGGTTTCCACCGACTGACCGCGAAAATTGGCCAATATGAGTCAGCCTAAAAAAATGAGGGGATTCATGAGGCTGGAGCCGAAGAAACAAAGGTAAATATCGAAAATTAAAGCCAGTTAATACAATTGAATATCATATTGATTGCATCAAATTGTATGCAATTACGAGCCCGCGAAGAGGAAACGATTTACCATCCGGATCCGGGGGAGCCCGTTTATATTTTTAAGCTTAACAACACGCGCGGGGAGCGATGAGCATGGCGCGCGCCGGCGCGGCCGGACGCCGGCTCCGGCCTCGCGCGCGTTCGACGCGCCGTTGCGTTCACCAGCTGATGATCGCGCCGCCCCGGCCCGAAACGCCGCGATATTTCGCGGAAAATTCGCCTTCCATCGCCGCGAACAGGGCGATGTATTTCGACACGCGGGTTTGCACGCCGAGTTTGGCCTGCACCGTGTTGGCGGCGGGCTGCGCTCCCTCGACGCGGAATTCCGCGCCGGGCAGCACGGCGAGCGACCCCTTGACGGCCCTCGCCGGCGACAGGTCGTGCACCCAGGCGAGGCTGGCGGAGGGCGTCACGACGACGCCATTGCCAAGAACGAGCTGGCCATCGAGTTTCAGGCCAAGAGACGTCATGCCGGAAAGTGTCGTCTGCGCCGCGTAGGCGAGGCCGAGCAGCCCGGCGGCGCCCGCGCCGCCCAGGGTTTCGACGTAATGATCGGATTGCAGCGCCGCGACCTCGACCGCCGCGAAGGGCGCGACATGCAGTCCGGGCGACGTATCGCGCCATCCCGTCTCGAGGCGGGCGCGGCCCTCGCGGGCCCGGAAGGCGCCATTTTCCGTCTCGGCGCCAAGGCCCGGAGGACCGGCCACCGCCCGCGACGTGGCGTTGGAATAGGCCGCGCCGGCGACCGAAGCCGCGGCGTAAAAGCCGCCAACGCTCAGGCCGGCGTGCGCGCCAAGATGCACGCCGGAGCCGGATCCCGTGGCCGCGCCCGCCCTGAACGAGCCCTGGGACACGCCGCCGGCGACGCCGATCGAACCGAATTCAAACTGGTAATCGACGCCGAGCGCCGCGCCCGCCGCCGTGTGGTTTTGCGCGCTGGCGCCGGAGGTCTTGTCCGCGGCGAAGGCGCCGATCGAACCGAAGCCGGACGACCAGACGCTGAAGCCTTCCTTGCCGGAACCGTTGGCCCGCTGGCGCGCGGCCCCCGTGTACCAGGGTTCGGCTGGCGCGGCCGCGGCGTAATTGCCGGCGCGCCAGGCCGCCTGCCGGTCGGTCAGCGTCGCCGTGAACATGCGGCCCGCCGCGAGATTCGCGTTGATCGCGGCGGAGGGCGCGTCGGCGTTCATCTGGTCGATGAAAGCCAGGGGCGCGGATCCGGACTGGCTGTAGAGGGACGACAGCAACGTTTCGGCGGAGCCGGTCGGGGCGACGCGCGTCCCGGTGTAAAGCGCCTGCGTCACCGCGCGTTCGTTGCGCGTTTGCGCCAGCGGCCGCAGATCGCCGTAGCCGAGCGTCAGGGACAGCGTCGTCCCGGCGGTCTCGAACCTGGAATCGAAATGCCCGCCGCTCACGTAGGCCGTGTCGAACGCGCCGGCGATTCCGCCGGCGGACGTGATGAGTTCGTAGGGACGACCGACCTGATAGACGCCCGGCGTGATCGCGACGACGAGATTGCCGCCCGAAATCGTCGTCGCGCCCCCCGCGACAATCCGGTCCGCGCCGTTCGCGCCGACACGCGGCGTCCACCAGGACGTGCGGGCGAAGGACACATCCCCGGAAACCGTGATCGTGTCGATGTCGCCGGCGGCGCCAAAGGAGATCTTGCCGGCGTTCGACAGGCTGGACACATTCGAACCGGCGGCGTTCGTCCATGTTCCCACGTTGACGACGGACGTTGTCGCGCCGGCGCCCGTCGCGATCATTCCGTCGAGCGTCGCGTTGTTGATGACCGTGAGGCCCCCGCCATCGTTCTGCGCGGCGATCTCGGCGCGCGCGACGCCATTGTTGTTGAGGATCGCGGAGCCGGTTCCCATGTTCGAAAGAAGCGCGACCCCGCCGGTTCCCGTGATCAGTCCGTTGTTCACGACGGTCGTCGAGCCGCTGTCGGAGGCCAGTTCGACGCCCGCGTTCGCGCCGCTGACCGTGACGCCCGCGTTGATGGTGACCTGACTGGCGCCGGTCGAGGTGACGGCGAGAACGCCGGACCCGGCGAGGCCCGTCACCGGCGCTCCGATCGCGAGCCAGACCTTGCCATCGCCCCAGGCCTCCGCCCTGACGCCGTTGGTCGCGCCGACGACCCCGGCGCCATCGACCACGACGACGTTGATGCCATGCTCGGTCTGGCTGTAGACGCCGTCCGCGGTCGTGCCGGTGATCGCGCCGCGCGTCATGATCGTCAGCCCGCCCTGCCCCGAGGTCGAGGCGGAAACGCCCGTGCCGCCCGCGATGGCGCCGGTCGCGTTGATGAAAACGTTGCCGCCGCCGGTCGTGGCCGAGATTCCCGCGGTCCCGCCCGCGATGGCGCCCGGGCCATCGACCCGGATATTGCCAATTCCATCCGAGACAGCGCGAACCCCCGCGCCCGCGCCCGCGACGCCGCCCTGTCCGACGGTGACGTGAACCGGCCCGTCGGACGAATAGGCGGACACCGCGTCCCCGGACGACCCCGTGACAAGACCGCCCGTCGAGACCGCCGCCTCGCCGCCGTCGGTCACGCGAACATCGACGCCGGTCGCCCCCGACAAAGCGTTGGTGAAAGACACCGAGAAGGCGCCGTCGCCCAGGAAGGAAAAGCCGCTGTTGGGGATGGCGCCAACGCCGGGAGGCGTGTCCGCCGTCGAGAAGGCCGACACGCACGCC
>CAISEY010000262.1 GCA_903884435.1 uncultured Hyphomicrobiales bacterium
CTCGGGTCTCCCGAGGGGCAGGTCTTCGCGACGGCCGCGGACTGCGCGGCCTCCGGTCTCGTCGAGGCGGTTGAATGCGAACTGCTCGCGGAACAGGCCCGCCAGGAACACGAGAACGTCGCCGTTGGTCACGACACGCTGGAGGAATGCGAGCGCGAATACGGCGTCGCGCGGTGTCGAAGCCAGCCAGACACCGGCGAACCCGGCCGGCGGCGTTCGTATATCCCGGTCATGTCGGCCTTCGCGCTCGGCAGATCCGCGGAGGGCAAGCTCGCCGGCGCGCCGCTCTATTCGCACCCCGCCGATGGACCGGGTCGTTTCCGGCAATCCGCCGCCATGTCGACCTATGAACTCACCGCGCGCCTCGCCCGGCAAGCAAGGCTCGCCGAGACGGCGCGGCTGGCGGCGGGAATGGCGGCCCGGGCGTCGATGGCCGGGTTCGCGCCCGCGGCTTCCACGGCGGCCGCGCGCGGAGGGTTTGGCGCTTCCGCCGCCGCGATGCATTCTTCGGCTTCCTGACTCATCGGGGGGCATCCCATGCAGCGACACGGACTGACGCCGCGACCCAACCTCGGGGAACGCTGCCGCGAACTCGGGTTCGCGTTCCACACGATCGACGGCGAGGTCTACTGGGACGAGAGCGCGTATTATTCCTTCACGCTCGCGGAAATCGAGAAGGACATCGAGGCGCCCGCCGCGGAACTCGCCGCGCTTTGTCTCGAATTCGTCGATCGCGCCTGCCGCGACGACGGGATCCTCGACCGTTTGTGCATTCCCGACCACGCCCGCGATCTGGTCGCGGATTCCTGGCGACGGCGCGAGGCGAGCCTCTATGGCCGTTTCGATTTCGCGTATTCAGGCGACGGGCCCGCGAAACTGCTCGAATACAACGCCGACACGCCCACCGCGCTTTACGAAGCCGCCGTGTTCCAGTGGGTCTGGCTGGAGGACCGGTTGAAGGATGGCGGCCTGCCGCGGGGCGCCGACCAGTTCAATTCGCTGCACGACAGACTGATCGCGCGCTTCGCCGAAATAGCGCCCGGCGCCGCGATCCATTTCGCCGCGCTCCTTGAGTCCGCCGAGGATCGCGGCACCGTCGAATATCTCGCCGATTGCGCGAAACAGGCGGGCCTCGCGCCATCGCTGATCGCCATCTCCGACATTGGCTCCAGGGGCGCGGGGCCTTTCGTCGATCTCGCGAACAAGCCCGTCGACCTTCTGTTCAAGCTCTATCCCTGGGAATGGATGTTGGCGGACGCGTTCGGCAAGTCGCCGTCGATGCGTCACACGCGCTTCCTCGAGCCTCCGTGGAAGGCGGTCCTGTCCAACAAGGGGCTGCTGCCGTATTTGTGGGAAATGGCGCCCGGCCACCCCAATCTCCTGCCGGCGTTTTTCGAGGACGATCCGCGCAAGTTCGAACTCGGCCCGCGTTTCGCGAAAAAGCCGATCCTGTCGCGCGAGGGCGCCAATGTCCTGCTCGTCGATGGCGACCGTGTCGTCGGCCGCACCGATGGCGGCTATGGCGCGGAAGGCCATGTCCGCCAGGCGCTGGCCGGGACGCCGGCCTTCGATGGAAACTATCCGGTCATCGGCGCCTGGATCGTCGGCGACGAGCCCGCCGGCATGGGCCTGCGCGAGGACGCCTCGCGGATCACCGGCAACCGCTCGCGTTTCGTGCCGCACGCCATCGTCTGACGCGCTCTCCGTGCTATGATCGCGCGTTCAGGGGCGGCGGGGCATGCGCAATCTTGTTTTCCTGATCATCGCGGGCGTCGCCGGGTTCATGGGCTATCTGTGGCCGCGACCCGCGTGTCCCGCCGTCGCGCGATCGAGCGGGCCGGCCTGCGCCAGCCAGAAGGACTGTCTCGACCGGTGGGCCGTGTGCGAGAGTCACGACCCCGGCGGGATGCAATGGGGCGCGCGGCCCTCCGCCTGGCGCCTCGCGCGGGGCCCTGGCGGCGGCGTCGCGAGGCTCGAGCCACAATACGACCGCGGTCGCTGAGGCCGCGAAAGGGAAACGAACATGAGCACGCAGCCCCTGGCCCTGATCGTCGGCGTTGGCGACGGCCTTTCCGCCTCTCTGGCGCGCTTGCTGGCGCGCGAGGGCTACGCGCTCGTTCTGGCCGCGCGCGACATCGCCAAGCTCTCCGCGCTGGCGGAGGCGACGGACGCGACCCTGCGCGCCTGCGACGCCAGCGACGAAACCTCGGTCGCCGCGCTGTTCGCGTCGTTGCCGCGCGATCCTGGCGTGGTGATCTACAACCCCTCGTGGCGGGTGCGCGGCCCGCTGGTCGATCTCAACCCCTCGCATGTCCGCAAGACGCTGGACGTGACGGCCTTCGGCGCGTTTCTGGTGGCGCAGCAGGCGGCGCGGCGCATGTTGCCCCGCGGCGAGGGAGCCATCGTCTTCACCGGCGCCTCGGCGGGCGTGAAGGGCTTCGCGAAATCGGCGCCCTTCGCCATGGGCAAGTTCGCCCTTCGCGGCCTCGCGCAATCCATGGCGCGCGAACTGCATCCCCTCGGCGTGCACGTGGCGCACGTCGTGATCGACGGCGGCATCCGCTCCGCCGCGCGTCCGGACGCCGGAGGCCGCGACGCGCTGCTCGACCCGGACGCCATCGCGCAAACGTATCTGCAACTGATCCGCCAGCCGCGCAGCGCGTGGAGCTGGGAAATCGAGGTCAGGCCGTGGGTCGAGACGTTTTGAAGGGGAGGGGCCGGGAAAACGGGCGGCGATCAGGGGACGCCAGGGCGGCCCTGTTACGGCCCGCGAGCCGGCGCTGGCGGAGACGGTGGGATTCGAACCCACGATAGGGTTTCCCCTATAACGATTTAGCAAACCGTCGCCTTCAGCCTCTCGGCCACGTCTCCGGACGTCCGCTCGGAGGGGCTTTCATCGCCCCGCGCGGTCGGCGAATCCATATGCCCTGGGGCGTCCGGCTTGGCAAGTTCGCCGCGGGGGCCAAATGGTAAACTTTGTCTTTGGATTGTTTACCGTCCGCGTTAAGGTCTGCTCCGGAGCCCGGTTTTTTTGCCGGGGTCGCGTGGTTTTTGGCCTGTCCGCCCGTCGCGGCGGCGCTCATTGAATATTGCAGGGTGGAGGTTTTGCGTCATGCATCAGCCGGGGAAATGGTGGCCGGGTCTCGTTCCGCTCGCGGCGATCTGGGCGATCGGGACGGGCGCGAAGACCCCCCTCGTCGAGGCCGACCTGACCGCGAAAGCGCGGACGGCCCTCGCCTCCCTGCCCGCCGGCGTCATTGACGCTCCCGCCGCCGGCGCGGACGGTCGCGACATTCATGTCGCGGGCCTGGGTCTCGGCCCCGACAGCCGGAACGAGGCCGCGCGGATCGTTGACAGCGCCTGGGGCGTTCGCCGCGTCGAGGCCGATCTCATGCCGATTCCCGCCGTGAAGCCCTGGGCTTTCTCCGCCCGCCGCCTCGCCAACCAGATGGTGCTCTCGGGCTATTCGCCGCCGCCGCCCGCGCGCGCCAGAATCCTCGCCGCGGCGGCCGCCGCCGCGCCGGGCGCCCTCGTCGCCGACGGGCTGAAATACGCGACCGGCGCGCCCGCCGGTTTCGAGGCCATGGCCGCCTACGCGCTGGGCGAGGCCGGCAAGCTCGTGGACGGTTCCGCCTCCATCAGCGACGGCGCCTATTCGATATCCGGCGCCGCGCCCACGTCGGCCGTCTATGAAGCCGCCATCGCGGCGACGAAAAATCTCCCCGCGGGCCTGAGCCTCGCGAAAGCCGACATTTCGCCGCCCGAAATGAAGCCCTATTCCTTCAGCGCGACACGCGCTGGCCAGCAGGTGACGCTCGCGGGCGCCGCGCCATCTCCCGAGGCGCGCGCCGCCATCGCGGCGGCCGCGGCGGCTGCGTTTCCGGGGCTTTCCATCGCCAACGGGCTGCAAATAGCCAGCGGAGCCCCCCAGGGCGATTTCACCGCCATGGCCACGCATGGCCTGACCGAACTCGGCAAGCTTTCGGGCGGCGCGGTCGCGCTCACGGACAAGGCTTTCTCGATCAGCGGCGCGGCGCCGACGCCGGCGGCCTACGAAGCGGCGATGGCGGCGACCCGCCAGTTGCCGCAGGGACTGACCCTCGCGAAAGCGGACATCCAGCCCGCAGAAGTCAAGCCCTATGCCTGGAGCGCGACGCGCGACGGCAATGGCGTGACTCTCGCGGGCTTCGCGCCCGACGAGGCGACGCGCGCCGCCATCGCCGCGAAGGCGGCGAGCGCGTTCCCGGGCGCGCGGATCGATAACGAACTCAGGATCGCCCGCGGCGCGCCCGCCGGCGACTTCGCCGGTGCGGCGGGATACGCGCTGGCCGAACTCGGCAAGCTCGCGGGTGGAACGGCGTCGATGTCCGACGCCGCCTATTCAATCAGCGGAAACGCCGCGACCTCGCCCGCCTTCGAGGCGGCGATGGCCGGGACGCGGCAATTGCCGGCGGGCCTGAGCCTCGCGAAAGCCGACATCCAGCCGCCCGAGGCGAAACCATATCTCTGGAGCGCGTCGAACGACGGCAAGACCGTGACGCTCGCGGGTTCGGCGCCGTCCCTCGCGGCGCGCGACGCCATCGCCGCGGCCGCCGCGAAGGCCTTCCCTGGCCTGACGATCGCCAACCAGATGCAGATCGCGCGGGGCGCGCCGGCGGGGGATTTTCCCGCGGCGGCGTCCTTCGCGCTCGCCGCGCTTGGCAGGCTCGCGGACGGCAAGGCGCAAGTCTCGGACGGCAAACTGTCGCTCGCGGGAACCGGAAAAGCCGGCGTGACCCGGGCGATTCTCGCCGAGGATGCGCGCGGCGGCCTGCCGCAAGGCTTTTCCGTCGCCGCCATCGACCTGAAGGAAGCGGTTGTCGATCCCTATGTCTTCAAGGCGGAAAAGGCCGACGGCAAGTTAAGGCTCACAGGCTATTTTCCGGACGAGAAGACACACGCGGAGATCCTCTCGGCCGCGACGTCGCGGCTGATGGGCGACACGCTCGACGACAATCTCGCCCGGGGCGGCGGCGCTCCGAAGGACTTCGTCGCGGCGGTCGTCGCCGGGCTGGATTCCCTCGCGCGGCTCGCCAATGGCCAGTTCGCGATGTCCGGAGCGGAGGCGGCTCTGAAAGGCGCCGCTTTCTACGAAAACGCCGCGAAGCAGATCATGGCGGCCTTCGCCGCCTCGATGCCGGCCGGGGTTCGCGGCGCGGGCGAGGTGACGGTCTCGCCGCCGGGACCGCAACTCGCGGCCTCCGAATGCCAGCCAAGGTTCTCCGGGCTGCTCGCGGCCGGGCGCGTCCAGTTCGAAACCGCCAGCGCGAAACTGCACAGGGATTCGACCGCCTTGCTCGACCATGTCGTCGGCGTCGCCCTGCGTTGCCGTGACGCGGACATCGAGGTCGCCGGCCACACCGACTCCGATGGCGCGCCCGAGCGCAATCTCGCCCTGTCGAAACGGCGCGCGCAATCGGTCATCGACTATCTCGTCGAGGCGGGAGTCGACGCGAGTCGCATTACCGCGGCCGGATACGGGGAGACGCGGCCCATCGCCTCGAACGACACCGCCGAAGGCAAGGCGCAAAATCGACGCATCGAAATGAGCGTCAAGTAATTCGGGGTGGGGCGTCGTCATGTTTTATGTTTTTGAAAATTTCCTCGGCTGGCTTTTCGTGGCCCTCGCGTTCGGTCTGGTTGCTGGCTGGTTGACATGGTCGTCCGCGCCGCGCCGCGGCTGGCTCGAAGGATGGACGCTCTGGACCGCGGTCCTTTGGGTCGCGGGCCTCGCCGCCGCGCTGGTGGGGCTGCTGCCCGGGCGCCTCGGGCTGTGGCTCGAGACGGCGGTCTTGTTCGTGTTCGTTTACACGGCCGGCTGCTTTCTCGGCGGCTGGCTGCGCGGGGCGCTGGGGCTCGAAGCCGGAGAGGCGGTTGCTTCGCCAGCGCCGGCCCTCGCGGCGGTTGGCAATCCCTCGATCGAGATTTTCGGTCGGGACACGTCCGGCTCCTATCCCGGCGTGCGGCCCGCCGGTCTCGCCGCGCGGCAAGGTAGCGCCGACGATCTCAAGCTCGTCGGCATGAGCGCGCTCGAGGAGAAATTCTGCAACGACATCGGCGTCTGGCGTCACGGGCAGATCGCCGGCTGGACGCCCGACAACGCGCGCTGGTTCGACTGGCACCTCTCGCGGCCGGGGTTCGTCGCGCGGGCCAACTGGATCGAACGGGCGAAAGCCCTGACGGAAGGCCGGCCGCTTCCGGCCCCCGGTCTCGTCGACGCGGGCTCCGCCGAAATTGCCGGGACGCAAGCCGCCCATGGCGTCGCGCTGACCGACGCGGAGGCGACCGCGCGCGCCGGAGCCGCGGCGAAAGCGGAGGCTGAGCGCGCCGCCGCGATCCGCGCCTCGGCCGACAGCGCGGAAGCGGAGAAATCCGCCGCTGGCCAGGCCGCCGCCCATGGCGTCGCGCTGACCGACGCGGAGGCGACCGCGCGCGCCGGAGCCGCGGCGAAAGCGGAGTCTGAGCGCGCCGCCGCGATC
>CAISEY010000263.1 GCA_903884435.1 uncultured Hyphomicrobiales bacterium
GCGCATGACGCGTTCCAGCGTGTGGCAGATCGTGCAATCCATCAGGAAGTCTTTTTGCTCGTCCGTGCCGGGGATGCTGAGCAGCCATTCGGCGTTGGTGAGCTGGGCCGCGAGGTTGCGCGCCTTGCGCAGCTTGATGTCGACCGACGCGCCCTTGTCGGCGGCGACGGTCGCCTTTGTCGGCGCGGAGTTTTCGTAACCGACCGCGCGAATGGCGATGTTGTATTCGCCGGGTTCGAGACGACCCCCGGGGAAACTGAAATGGCCCTTGTCGTCGGTCGTGACGCTCACCATGACGATGGAGCCGGGCTTGCGGGCGGAAACCACGACGCCTTCCATGGCGCCTTCGGCCTCCGAACTGACCTGTCCCTCGATCGAGGCGGACGCGGATTGCGCCTGCACGCCTCCGGATCCGGCAAATAAAAGCGCCGCGGCCAATCCCGCGGACACGCCCAGCGTGAGCTTGTTTCGCATCGTTTTCTCCCCGGCGTCCGAAAAGCCGCGAAGTGGTCCGGACCCAGGGCCCGCCCCCCGCTGTCGCACGAGCCAGGATGGCCCGAAAACCGACGCCTGGCGAGGAGGCTAGCACTTCCTCCGGCGGGTGGGAACAGTCGTTGGCGGGGCCGGCTATTCGCCGGCGGCGTCGATGACGCCGCGGCTTGTCACCACGACCCACTGGCCGCGGCGCCGCTCGATGGAGCGCACGCGGCCCGCGCCGGGCAGGGTGTCGCCGGGCGCGACCTCGCGCTGTCCGGAATGGCCATCCACGAGCGCCACGCCGCCGCGCACCTCGCGCAAGACATATCCGCGGGCGGAGGACGGCGGTTCGCGCGACGCGCGCGTCTCGCCGCCGCGCAATCCGAGAGACACCGCGGCGGGCGGAGACGGAGGCGGCACCTGACGGGGAATCGACGCGGTTTCATCGGCGACGCCCGCCGCTCGTTCGACGCGGTCCAGCCGTTCGGCGAAGCGGTCGAGACGGGCGGACTGCTCTTTTTCCATCCTCTCGAAACGCGCGGCCCCGTCGCGGTCGAGGCGTTCGAGCTTCGCGGACACGCGCGCGAGCGACGCGGCGGCGTCGCGCGAGCCGGCGAGTTCCGTCCGGACCTCGTCGGCGCCGGCCAGCAGGGCGGCCACGTCGTCCCTCGCGGCGGCGCGCGCGGCGACGGCGTCGATTTTGGCGTCGAGAGCCCCGATGGCGGCGGCGATCCCGCGCCCGGAAGCGTCGCCGGAAAAGCTGTTGGCGCCCACCAGCCAGCCACACCCCAGGGCGAACAGGACGACGCCGGCGGCGTGTGCGTTCTCCGCGGCGAAAGCCCGGAGGCGCGCGGCGCGCGAGGGTTTCGGCGGCGCCGCCTTCACCGGACCCGGGACGATGACATTGCCGGGCTTGATGGCGGCGAGGTCGATTTCGCCCGTCGCCGCCGGAGGGACGGATCCAGCGGGTTCCGGCGCTTCGGCGCGAGCGACGGCCCCGGCGGCCTCCGCTGCTACCGCGACAGCGGGTTCAGCGGGTTTGGCGACAACGACGGACGGACCATCCGGCGGCGGCGAAACGTCTGGCCCGGCGGCAGTTTCGGGTCGCGGAGTTTCGGACGAATCCGTCATGTCGCTTCCCTTCCAGCGTTGCCGAACGCGCCGTCAGTTGACGCCTGAATTGATGAGACCCCGCGCGGTCACGACGACCCATTGCTTGCCGCGCAACTCGATCGCCTCGACCTTGCCGACGCCCGGCAAGATTTCGCCGACCGAAACGCGATGACGGCCGGCGGCGTTTTCGACCACGGCGGAACCATTGTGGTAGATTTCGCGCACCACGAAGCCCCTGGTCGGCGACGTTCCGATGATCGGCGAGGGACGGGCGCCGGAAATATAAATCGGCGTCGCCAGCGAGAATTCCTGATCTGGCGCGCCGGTGGAGCCCGGAATCGTCCGCGAAACCGCCGCGCGCGCCGGCGACTGCTTGCGATCGACGGGAACGACGGGAGCGACGGGAGCGACGGTTTCAGCAGAGGCGACCGGAACGCGCTCGAGAGTTTCGATCCGCGACCTGAGGCTGGAAATGGCCGAGGACGTGGAAGCGTTGAGGTCGTCGAGTCCCCCCTTCACGTCGGCGACGCCGTCGCGGACAATCGCGAGTTCGTCGCGCGTCGCGACGCGATCCATGACGGCCAGCTTGCCGCGCACGTCCTGAAGCATCGCCATCACCGGCGCGTTGTCGACCGTCCGCGGGCCAGCCAGCCAGAGGCAGCCGGCGAGCGCGGCGACGCCCGCCGCCAGCATGCCGTGCGACGGCCGGAGGCCGCGCGGCCAGGACAGAATCCCGCTTGTCTCCTCGACGACGGACAACGAGGACTGCGGCCTCGCGGGAGAGCGCGAGGTCTTCGCTTCATCTCGCGGCTCGGGGGTCTCCACGCGGGCGGCCGCGAATTTCTTGCCCTTTTCGGCGAAAGCCGAAAGGCTCGCGGGCCAGTCGTTCTCATCCCCGCCCGCGGGTTTGACGGGCTCGCGCGCGACAATGGGCGCCGGCGGCGATTGTGCGGTCTGCGCTTCGCGCGGCGCTGGCGGACGCGTGGCCGAGGCCGTGGTCCTGACGACCAGGGCGGGGCCACGACGCGGAGGCGTCGTCCTGACCGCGGACAATTCGATGTCCGGCGTCTCCTCGTCCGGCGCGACCGCAGCGACGGGACCGCGCGGGAGCATCGCGTCCTCCGGCTTCCCCGACCGCGGCGGCGAGACCGCGGCCTCCGCGGCGACCGCGACGGGCGGAGCGGACGACGCGGGTTCGGCGACGACGGCGGCGCCGGCCTTGCGCTCGATGGTGAGTTTGCGCAACGCCTCGACCGCGCCGTAAAAATCACGATGTCCGGCTTCGGCCTTGACCTCCCCGGAGGCGGGGCCCGGCCGGGGCGCGGGCGCCTGCCTGCTTTCGACGGGAGTCTGCCGCTTGCCGGAAACGAGCCCGCCGGCCCGGCCGAAAGGCAGCGCGCGCGTCGAAAATCCCGGAAGCGGCGTCGGCAGCGCGGCGCGCGGCGAAATGGGAGCCATTCGCTCGACGTCCTTCACCGGCGCGGAGACCGGCTGCTCCTTCACGACCGGCGGAGGCGCCGCATCGACGGATTCAGGAACCGGCCGCGGCGCTTCGCGTCCCGGCGCCGCGCCGAGATAAAGATCCATGAACTCGACGAAATTCGTCGTGTCCGCGGCGGCTTTGTCAGCGGGAGCGGCGACCGGAGCCGGGTCGCCCGCGGCTGGCGCCTCCCGCGCTCGCGACGGGGTCGCGCCCGGGCGCGAGACGGGTTCGGAAAGTTCGTTCCCCGCGCCAGGCTCGACCACGCGCAGCGGCGCGATCTTCGCGGACGGCGCGGGCTCGCGCGACTCCACGCGCGGCGCCGGCGCCGTCTGTCTGTCAGTCGCCGGCGGCGCGACGGCGCGAATCAAATCGGCGATCTCGGAAAGCCGGGCCGCGACGACCTCGAGTTGCTGAAACGCGCTCGCGGGTTCGCGAGGCGGATCAACCCGAAAATCGCCCTTTTGCCCCGATTCCTCGCGGAAAGATTGCATGTCGCTCTGTTTTTGTTGGTTTGGCAACGACATGCGCGCCCGCCCCTTGAAGGTTAACGATCCTCCCCATGTTCATTATTTATGGTTAACGACGGGTTAAGCGTCCCGGACGCGCGTCACCGGTCGGGAGAAAAGCTCTCGCGCCGCCACAGGGACGGGAATATCCGGACCCACGAGACAGCGGCGACGACCGCGATGACGCCGCCGGCCACGACCGCCGGCGCCGTTCCCGCGACACGCGCCAGCGCGCCTGATTCGAAATCGCCCAGATTGTTCGAGGCGCCCGTCAAAATCGTGTGGACCGCGATCACGCGTCCGCGCATTGCGTCGGGCGTCTCGATCTGGATCAACGATTGACGGATCACGACGCTGACGAGGTCCGCTCCGCCCAGAACGACCAGACAGACCATCGCCGGCCAGATGCTCGTGCAAAGTCCAAAGCCGATGGTCGCGACGCCGTAGATCGCGACGCTCGCGAACATGACCCGTCCGACGCCGCGCGCGAGCGGGAAATGCGCGACGAACAGCGCGGCGCCGATCGCGCCCACCGCCGGCATCGAGCGAAGCAGGCCCAGCCCCCAGGGGCCGGTGTCGAAGACCTCGCGCGCGAACACCGGCAGCAAGGCCGTCGCGCCGCCGAAAAGCACCGCGACCAGATCGAGCGTGATGGCGCCCAGAATCACCGGGGAGGACCAGATGAACCGGTATCCCGCCATCAGGATTTCCCAGCTCACCGCGCCGCGGCGCGCCCCGGCGATGGCGCGCGGCCGGATCCGCCAGGCCGTGAACGCGGCGACGACGAAACAAACGAGCGCCACCGCGAAGGGAACCGTCGGGCCAAAAACATAGAGCAATCCACCAATGCCCGGGCCGAGAATTGTCGCCGTCTGGTTGACGGAGTTGCCCCAGGCCGAGGCGGAGGAATATTCCTCGTCGGGCACGAGACTCGCCATCAGCGCCAGGCTGGCGGGACTCGTGAACGCGCGCGCCGAACCGAGAACCACGACACTGACATAGATCGGCCAGACCAGACCCGTCCGGCAAATCGCCAGAAGCGCGAGCGCGGTCGCGCCAATGACGGCGTAGCTCGCGACGAGCACGCGCCGTCGCTCGAAATGATCCGCGACGGCGCCCGTCACCAGCGACAGCGGCACCGTCGGCAGAAAGGTCGCGAGCCCGATGAGGCCGAGCGCGAGAGGATCGTTCGTCAGTTCATAGACGAGCCAGGCGATCGAGACCGTCTGGATTTGCAGCGCGAGTCCCCAGAGGAAACGGCCAATCAGATAAAGGCGAAAGTCCCGGAACCTGAAAACGGCGCGGCTGCCGGCGGCGTCAGCGGACATCGGGCGGAATCGCGAAATTTATCATGCGGGCAGGATAGCAGAACGTCCGGCGACGTCGACCCGCTTGCCAGGACCGGCGATCCATCGCACTTTCACGCGTCACGTTGCCGGGGAAGGAATCTCGCTTGCAACGCACGGTCCAGCTTTTCGCCTGGCACTTCATGTCGTGGCCCTTCCTTCCGGACGATTTCGACGAAAAACACGAATCCGGCTGGATCACCGTGCCCAATTCCCTGTGGGACGCGGAACGCGGCCGCGGGCTGTTGCGCGAATACACGGACCAGCTCGCCGCCGCCGACGGGCTCGGCTTCGACGGGATGGTGCTCAACGAGCATCACCAGAACATCTATGGCCTGATGCCCGCGCCCAATCTCATCGCCGCGGCGCTGACCACCTGCACGACTCGCGGCAAGATCGTGGTGCTCGCGAACCTGCTGCCGCTGCACGGCAATCCGCTGCGCGTGGCGGAGGAATACGCCATGCTCGACAACATGTCGGACGGGCGGATCGTCGCCGGCTTCGCCTCGGGCGCGGGACAGGAGACCTTCAACTACAACACGCCCGCCGCCCTGCAACGAGAACTGTTCTGGGAGGGCGTCGACCTGATCATGGCGGCGTGGACGCGCAATGGCCCCTTCGCCTTCGAGGGGCGGCACTATCCCATGCGTTACGTCAATCCGTGGCCGCAGCCGACGCAAAGGCCGCATCCGCCCGTGTGGATTCCAGGCTCGCGGTCGATGGAAACCATGAACCAGGTGGCGAAACGGGGCTTCGGCTATTTCCTGTCGTCGCGCCAGCACGGGTCCGAAATCGCGAAGGGACGCGCCCTGTTCGGCAAGGTGCTCGGGGAGCACGGCCAGACCTATCACCCCTTCCGCATGGGCATTCTGCTCTCGGTTTACGTCGCCGAGACGGACGAGCAGGCGTGGGAAGAATCGAGCGACGCGATTTTCTACTTCATCAAGAACTGCTTCAAGGGCCATCTGCGCCAGGAAGGCCGCTCGATGCTGGCGGGCGCGGGCATTCCCAATCTGAGCGTCGATGATTATCGCAAGTTTCTCGCCAGTTCGAGGCCGGGAGCGCCGATGCTCGGCGACGTGAAGGACGCGGAGGAACTGCGGCGGGCGCAGTCGATCCTCGTCGGAAGTCCGGACACCGTGTTCCGGACGATGATCGAACTCGTCGAAATCGCGAAGGTCGGCAATTTGCTCATCCAGTTCCACATCGGCGACATGAAGAGCGAACACGCGCGCAAGAGCATGGAGCTCTTCGCGAAACACGTGGCGCCGCGCCTGCGGGAGGAATCCGCCAGGATTTTCGCGCGGGACTTCCCGGACATGGAGCGCGAACTCCAGGACAGGCCGCTCTGAACGCGTTGACAGCGGCTCGCCTCTGGTGACTATCCCGGCGCGTTTCCTGGAGCCTTTCCGTTCATGCCGCGCCGCCTCCGGCGACATTTGCCGATTTTTCTTCCGATCGTCGTTTTCGCCCTGCTGATCCTGCTGGGGCGGGCGCTGCCGGCGATCCGCGACGTCTTGAATCTGTCGCTGCCGTTTTTCGGCCTGATCGGCCTCGGCTTCGTCTGCGGCCGCCTCGTGGAGATTCCGGAGGACGGGCTGAAATGGATGAATTTCTTCATCGTTTACGCCGCGCTGCCGGCGCTGTTCTACAATCTCGTGTCCGTCACGCCGTTCGAGGAACTCTCCAACTGGCCGTTCGTCATGGGGACGACGCTGTCAACCACCATCGCCTTCGCGCTGGCGCTGGCCGTCGGATTGATCGCGACGCGCGGCGACACGCGCGCCGCCACGATTCAGGGCGTCGCCGGCGCCTATTCGAACATCGGCTACATGGGCCCCGGCCTGACGATGGCGGCGCTCGGCCCGCAATCGACCGTGCCCACGGCGCTGATCTTTGCTTTCGATTCGATGCTGCTGTTCACGCTGACGCCGTTTTTCATCGCCCTGGGCTCGCCGGAGCGGATGAACCTGCGCGAGACCGTCGCGACCATCGCCCGGCGAGTGCTGACGCATCCCTTCAACGTCGCGACGGCGGCGGGCGTCCTCGCGGCCTGGTCGCGGTTCGAGCCGGCGGCCCCAATCGGCAAGATGCTCGCCTATCTGCAAAACGCCGCGGCGCCCTCGGCCCTTTTCGTGATGGGCGTGACCATCGCGTTGCGCCGCGTCATGCGCGTCGCCCCGGAAGTTCCGGTCCTGCTGTTCATCAAGCTCGTGCTGCACCCCCTGATCGTCTGGGCGATGCTCTCTTTCATCGGCGATTTCGGGCGGGAATGGACCTTCACGGCGGTGTTGATGGCGGCGCTGCCGCCGGCGCTCAACGTCTTCGTGCTCGCCAACCAGTACCAGGTCTATGTCGAGCGGGCGTCCTCGATCATTCTGACGGGCACGCTCGCGTCCGTCGCCACCGTGACCGCGCTGCTGTACGCCATCGCGACGAACGCCGTGCCCTACCGGCTGTTTCACTGACGTGCGTCACGCCCGCAGGCCGAGGATGGCGCGCGCCTCCGCGGGCGTCGCGGGCTCCGAGCCCAGCAGGCGAACGATCTCGACAGCGCGCCTCACCAGCGCGGCGTTGTCGGGCGCGAGCACGCCGCGGCCGAGGTAGAGATTGTCCTCGAGGCCGACGCGCACGTGACCTCCGAGAACGAGCGCCTGCGCCAGCATGGGAAATTCGTGGCGGCCGATGCCGAAGGCGGCCCATTGCGAGCCGCGCGGGAAGAGGGACCTGAAACACATCATCGTCTCGCCCGTCGCGGGCGCGCCCCACGGCACGCCGAGCACCGCCTGGAACAGCGGCTCCGGGTCGAGCAGGCCGCGGCGGATCATGTCGAGCGCCAGGGCGACATGGCCGGTGTCGAAGACCTCGAGCTCCGGCTTGACGCCGGCCGCGCGGATTTCCGCCGCGATGGCCTCGACGTGCGCGGGCACGTTGACGAGCGTTCCCTTGCCGAAATTCAGGGTGCCCATGTCGAGGCTGCAAATGTCCGGCTTCAGTTCGACGACATGGCGCACGCGCGCCGCCGGCGGCTGGAGATTGGAGCCGGGGCCCGCCTCGTTGACGCCCTCGCCGGGCGCGAAACGCGCGCCGGGACCGGTCGTCAGGTTGATGATGACCTTGCTGCCGCTGGCGCGGATGCGCTCGACGACCTCGCGATAGAGCGCGATGTCCATGCTCGGCTTGCCCGTTTCGGGATTGCGCACATGGATATGCGCGATGGCCGCGCCCGCCTCGCAGGCCTCGATCGACGCCCGCGCGATCTGTTCCGGCGTCACGGGCACCGCCGGATATTTAAAGCCGGTGTCGTCGCCGCCGGTGACGGCGCAGGTGATGATGGTTTTGGGGTTCACGCCGGCCTCTCCGAAAATTCGTCGCTCCATCGGGCCTTCGGGCGTCTCATGGATGGTTTCGCCCGGCCGTCCCCCGGACGATTCCAGAATCGACCTTTGCCCAAACCTGGCTTGTCGTCTATAGGCAGGCGGATCGTGTGCGTCGGGCGCCGCGGCAAGCAAAGCGCGCAGGGGAGTGACTTGGCCAGACCCGTGAAGCTCAAAATCGCGATCGCGGACTATCCGCACACGCTCGCCGTCAAGAGCGGCGCGATCCCCATCGAGGGCGTGGAGCCGGAATTCGTCAACGTCGTGCCGCAAATCGGCGCCTTCCGTCGCATGGTCCGGCAAGTCGAATTCGACGTGTGCGAACTCGCGCCGACGACCTACATCATCGCGCGCGCCTTCAACGCCCCCTTCGTCGCGCTGCCGATTTTCGTCATGCGGCGCTTCCATCACTCCGGCTTTCTGGTGCGGCCCGACGCCGGCATCAAGGTTCCGAAGGATCTCGAGGGCAAGAAGGTCGGCGTGCGCGCCTATTCCGTCACCACGGGCGTCTGGACGCGCGGCATTTTCATCGACGACTACGGGCTCGACGCGTCGAAGGTGACCTGGGTCGTGGACGACGAGGAACACGTCACGCAAATGAAGCTGCCGCCGAACGTCGTCCACGCGCCGGACGGCAAGTCGCTCGTCAGTATGATGGAAGCCGGCGAAATCGTCGCGGGCTTCGATGGCAACGCCGGCATCGGACGCTCGGGCTCGCCCACCGGCGGCTGGCAAGCCGCGGCGCCGGGCGCGAACGCCTCCTATCCGGAGCTCATCGAGAACGTCGAGGAAGTCGAGGCGGCCTGGCACAGGCGCACCGGGATCTACCCGATGCACGGAACCATCGTCGTGAAGGATTCCGTGCTGGCGGAAAACCCGTGGATCGCGAAATCGCTGTTCGACGCCTTCTCGCGCGCGAAGAACGAATGGCTGGTGCGGCTGAAGTCGGGCGAGGCGAACACCGCGGGCGACAAGAAATATCTCGCGCTGACGAAGGTCGTGGGAGACGATCCCCTGCCCTTCGGCATGGAAGCGAACATGCCGACGATCCGCGCGCTGGAAGACACCGCCTTCAAGCAGAAACTGATTCCGGAGCGCGTGCCGCTGGCGCGCGCCTGGGTCGATCCGCTGAAATTCTGACCGGAACCCCGCCATGGCCTCCAAAGTCGTCGACATCCACCCGCACGTCATCGCCGACGATCCGGCGAAATATCCGCTCGATCCGCTGTTCGGCGTGCAGTCCGGCTGGTCGAAGGAGCGGCCCGTGCCGATCGCCGGATTGATCGCGGCCATGGACGACGCGGGCGTCGACAAGGCCGCCATCGTGCAGGCCTCGACCTGCTTCGGCTTCGACAATTCCTATGTGGCGGATTCCATCGCGAAGCATCCCGGCCGCCTCACCGGCGTCGGCTCCATCGACCTGCTCGCGTCCGACAACGTGCTGAAGTTCCGCGCGTGGAACGCCAGGGGCATCACCGGCCTGCGCATGTTCATGGGCGGCTCGACGGCGGCTTTCGACACGAGCGCGATGGACGATCCGCGCGTGTTTCCGGTGTGGGAAGCGCTCGCCGACGCCGGCCTCTCCATGTGCCTGCAAACCAGCGTCGAGGGGCTGATCCAGGTCGCCGGCCTCGCGAAACGCTTTCCCAAGGTCAACATCATCCTCGACCATTTCGCCTGGAGCGATCTGACAGACGGGCCGGAGTACAAGAAGTCCGCTCCGCTCTTCGCCATGGCGAATTTCGAGAACGTGCACCTCAAGTTGACGCCCCTCGTCTTCGCCCAGATGCGCAAGGGCACGGCGAACGCCGAGACCTTCTTCCCGAAACTGGTGAAGGCCTTCGGCGCGAGCCGCGTCGCCTGGGGCTCGAACTTTCCGGCGACGGCGGGCGCGTTGAAGGACAATCTCGCCAACGCGCGCGCGACGCTGGCCTGTCTCTCCGGGGACGACCGCGCGTGGATTTTCGCGAAGACGGCGCAGAAGCTTTATCCCGCGCTGGCGGATTGACATGAGCGCGCCCCTGTCGACCCGCAAGGTCAAGCTCAGCGTCGAGGACGTTTCGAAGACGTTTCGCGTGCGCGGCGGTCGTTATTCCGAGGATCATCTGCTGCCGGTGCTCCGGCACGTCAGTTTCGACGTGAAGGAAGGCGAAATCGTCTCCCTCGTGGGCGAGAGCGGCTGCGGCAAGACGACGTTGTTGCGCATCGTGCAGGGGCTGGTGCGCCTCGACGCGGGCAAAATCCGCGTCGATGGCGAACACGTCACGACGCCGGGACGCGACCGCGGCTTCGTGTTCCAGCAGGCCAGCCTGCTGCCCTGGCGCTCGGCGCGGCAAAACATCGAGTTCGGGCTCGAACTCCAGGGCATGGGCAAGAACGAGCGCGCGGACCGCGCGCAGGCGCTGCTCAGGCTCGTGGGGCTCGGGGCCGCGGGCGAGCAGTTCCCGCATCAGCTTTCGGGCGGGATGCAGCAACGCGTCGGCCTCGCCCGCGCGATGGCCATCGACCCGGCGATCCTGCTGATGGACGAACCCTTCAGCGCGCTCGACGCGCAGACCCGCGAGGTGCTGCAACACGAGTTGCTGCGCATCCAGGCCGAGACCGGCAAGACCGTTCTCTTCGTCACCCACGATCTCGACGAAGCCATCTATCTCAGCAACCGCGTGATCGTGCTCGGCGCGAAACCCGGACGCGTCAAGCGCGTCATCGACATTCCCTTCGCCTCGCCGCGGCCCGAATTGCCGGAATTGCGCGGCGATCCGAGGTTTCAGCAAATTCGCGGCGAGATGTGGGCGCTGATCCGCGATCTCGCGCCCGTCGCCGCCTAGAATCGGACAAGCACAGTGAGCGCACAGGACGCCCAGGCGACGCAGCCAGTCGACGAACCCGACGTTTTGCCGGCGGGCGCGGAGATCGAGGACATCGGCCCGCCGCCGCGGCAGAAGAGCCGCGTCTGGATGGTGAGGCTGGCCTCGATCGTGCTGGTGATCGGCGCGTGGGAAGCGCTGGGGCGCCGGGTCGATCCGCTGTTCATGTCGTATCCGAGCGCGATCGCCGTCGCGGGCGCGCAACTCCTCGCCACGGGAGAATTGCTGACCGCTCTTTACAGCAGCCTGCGCACGCTGCTGCTCGCCTTCGTGATTTCATCCATCGCGGGCATCGCGCTCGGCCTGCTGATCGGGCGTTATCGCACGATCGAGGCGGCGACGGACTGGCTCGTCAACGCGCTCTACGCGACGCCGCTCGTCGCTATCGTGCCGCTCGTCGTGCTGTGGTTCGGCCTCGGCGACGGGGCGAAGCTGTTCATCGTCACGATCCTCGCGGTGTTTCCGATCCTCATCAACACGATCGCCGGCGTGCGCAACGTGCCGCCCGCGCTGATCGACGTGGGCGCGGCCTTCGCCGCGAAGGAATGGCAGATTTTCACCAAGATCATCCTGCCCTCCGCCCTGCCCTACATGATGACCGGCCTGAGGCTCGGCATCGGCCGCGCCATCATCGGCATGGTCGTCGCGGAATTCTTCACGGCCATCACCGGCCTTGGCGCGCTCATCGTGAAATATGGCAACCAGTACGACACTGCCTCGATGTTCGTGCCTATTTTCGTCCTGATGTTCCTCGGCGTCACGCTGACCGCGGGCGTCAGGTACGTCGAGGAATGGATCGCGCCCTGGCGCTACACAGAAGAATAACCATCCCGCGGGAGACGCACATGCGAGGAACCAGGTTCGCGAGACGCGACATTCTCTCCGGGGCGATGGCCCTCGGCGCGACCTCCGCGCTGGGCCAGGGCGCGGCGCGCCGGCCCGTCGTGATCGCGAACGCCGCGGGCAACATCAACCTCGTGATGCAGGAATTGATGAAGCAGCAAAAGTTCCTCGAGGACTTCGGCGTCGAGCCCAACGTGATGAACGTCGCGGACGGCTCCAAGATGATGGGCGGCATTCTCGGCGGCGACATCGATTGCTCGACCATGTCGGGATTCGGCCAGATCTTTCCCGCGATGGAAAAGGGCGGCCGGCTGAAGGTCATCGCCGGCGCGAGCCTGCTGCCGACGCTCGCCGTCTTCACCTCGAAGCCGGAGGTAAAGACGCTCAAGGATCTCGAGGGCCGCGCGGTCGGCACGGGATCGCTCGGCGCCCTCGTGCACCAGTTGATGGTGGCGCTGCTGCGCAAGAAGGGCGTCGACGTCTCGAAGGTGCGCTTCGTCAATATCGGCTCCAGCGCCGACGTGTTTCGCGCCGCCATGGTCGGCACCATCGACGCGGGCAGCGGCGAGGTCGCGATCATCGACCAGGCGGAAAAGTTCAAGGTGCGGTTCATTCCCGAATCCAACATGGCCATCGAACTGCCGGAATACACCTATCAGGGCGCATGGGCGTCCGAACGCGCCATCGAAACGAAGCGCGACCTGCTGACGCGCACTCTCGCCGGTTACGCGAAACTCTACCGCTTCGTCCACAAGCCGGAGGCGCAAGACGCCTTCGTCAAGGCCTATCTGACGATCCTGAAAAACGCCACCCGGGAAGACGCGCTGTCGATGTGGAGCTTCGTGCAGACGTACAAGCCCTACGCGGAGAACCTGGCTCTGACGCCGGAACGCCTGCGCTACATGCAGCAACTCAACGTCGATCTCGATGTTCAGAAGACCGTGCTGCCGTTCGAGCGGGTGGCCGACATGTCGCTCGCGGCGGAAGCGCTCAAGCTTCTGTGAAAGCTTCGGGCGGGACGGCGCGAACGCGTTGACGCGCGGACGAAAACATATCAGCTTGCGCCCGTTCATGCGGAGTTATTTCGCCGTCAGGGGAGTCATAGATGCAAAAGATTTACTGGTCCGGAGCCATCGCCGCGGCGATGCTCGCCGGCACGGCGCTCGCGCCAGCGCGCGCCGCCGACATGACGTTCGAACGGGCGCTCAACGTCGACAAGGAGCCGCAGAACTGGCTTCTGCATCACAAGAACTATCAGGCGCATCGCTATTCGACGCTGAAGGACATCAACGTCGACACGGTCAAGAACCTCAAGATCGTGCAGATGATGGCGCTCGGCGGACTGATGTCCGGCGGACGCTACGAGCACGGCAATCTCGAGGCCACGCCGATCGTCGAGGACGGGATCATGTACGTTCCCGACGGCTGGGGCGCGGTCTACGCGCTCGACCTCACCTCCGGACGCAAGGCCACCATCAAGTGGAAGATGGATCCGGGCATCGACCGCGCCTGGGCGGGCGACGTCGCGTGCTGCGGCGTCAACAACCGCGGCGTCGCGCTGTGGAAGGACAAGGTGATTTCCATTTCGCTCGACGGGCGCCTCTTCGCCATCAACAAGCAGACCGGCGAGGTCGTCTGGGAGCGCAAGGTCGCGGAACCCGCGATTGGCGAAACCATCACCGCCGCGCCGCTCGTCGTGCGCGATCTCGCGATCACCGGCTCCGCCGGCGGTGAATTCGGCATCCGCGGCTGGATCGACGGAACCGATCTCAACACAGGCAAGCAGACCTGGCGCACGTTCACCATTCCAGGCGCGGGCGAACCCGGCAACGAAACCTGGAAAGACGGCAAGGAACGCTGGAAGCACGGCGGCGCGTCGGTCTGGGTGACGGCGACCTACGATCCCTCCATCGACACGTTCTATCAGGGCATCGGCAACGCCGGCCCGGATTTCGATCCGGACTATCGCCCCGGCGACAACAAGTGGGCGGCGAGCGTGCTGGCGCTCAGCCCGAACGACGGCAAGATCAAGTGGGGCTTCCAGTACACGCCGAACGACCCCTACGATTTCGACGAGATCTCGGAACATCCGATCATCGACGTCAATTACGAGGGCTCGCAGCGCAAGATCATGACGCACGCCGCGCGCAACGGGTTCTATTACGCGCTCGACGCGGTGAACGGCTCCTTCGTCGCCGGCCGGCAATACGTCGACAAGCTGACCTGGTCGAAGGGCCTCGACCCGAAGACCGGCAAGCCGCTCGAATACGATCCGACGAAGGACGTGCAGCCCTACATGGTCAACAGCACGGCCAACCGCGCGCGCCCGAAATCGGACCTCAAGTGCCCGGCGACGAGCGGCGGCAAGAACTGGCAGCCCTCGGCGTTCAATCCCGAGCTCCGGCTGATGTATGTGTCGTCCATCGAGGGCTGCAACCAGCTCGAGATGAAACCGCAGGCCGACTTCGCCGACCAGGGCGGCAACGTGAAACCGCGCGACCGTTTCACCGGCGGCAGCGGCATCTATCCCGAGCCGATCTACGGGAGCATCAAGGCGCTCGATCCCGTCACCGGCGAGACGAAGGCCAACATGAAGCTCACCTACCCCAACTGGTCGGGGGTGCTGGCCACCGCGGGCGGCCTCGTGTTCACCGGCCACATGGACGGCGAGATCACCGCCTACGATTCGAAGACCCTCAAGGAAACATGGAGCTTCAACGTCGGTTGCGGCATCATGGCGCCTCCGGTCACCTACGCCATCAACGGCAAGCAATATCTGGCGGTGCTTTCGGGTCCGCACTGGTTGCGGCCGCGGCCGGCGCCGTTGAAGGACACGGCGCCCTGCTCGATGCTCAACGTCTTCGCTCTCTGAGAGCGTGAACAACGCCGGCGCGGACAGACCCGCGCCGGCGATTTGCATGAAGGACGCGTCAATGACTCTCACGACCGCCGTGAAACGCCTCGCGTGGACGGGACTCGCCGCCGCTTTCCTGCTCGCCCCGGCTGGCCTCGCGATGGCGCAGACCGCCGACGCCGGGGACGCGCGCGCGATCGAGTTCGGCAAGGACATTTTCAAGACGAAGGCCCGCTGCCAGTTTTGCCACAAGTGGGACGGCACCGGCGATCAGGGCTATGGCGGCAACGCGCTGTCCCTGCGCAAGACGCAACTGACGCGCGAGCAGCTCGCGGAAACCGTCAAATGCGGACGGCTGGCGACGGAAATGCCCTATCATGACAAGTTCGCCTACACGGACAAACGCTGCTTTGGCGTGACGCGCGAACAGGCCGGCGGCGACACGCCGCCCGACGCCAACCAGTTCCTGCAACCGAGCGAAATCGCCGCCGTGGTTTCCTATGTCTTCGCGAAAATCGTTGGCAAGGGCGATCCGAATTACGACGAATGCGTCGATTTCTGGGGCAAGGACACTCAGCAATGCGAGCCTCTGAAAAAATAGCCGCGCGCCTCGCCGTCGCGGGCCTCGCCTTCGCGCTTGGCCCGTGCGGCGCGTTCGCGCAGGAGCGCAAGGATCCCGGCGAAATTCGCGGGCTGAAGCTAGGGCAGCGAGCGGCGGACATGAGCCTCGACGGGTTCGGCGAATTTTCGTGCGGCGGCAATGGCGGTCCGTCGCGCCAGCCGATCGAGGACTGGTCGGAATATCTGAAATGCAAGCCGGAGCCCGGCGGGCTTCGCGAGGTCGCCGTGCGGTTCGACGATTCCGAGGAATATGTCGGCAAGGCGCTCGACGATCCCCTCTACACGCGCCGCCGCGGCACGCGCGTCGCCGGCCATCCGGTCATTCTTTCCGTCCTGTTCGACGACGCCGGACTCGCGCGCGGCATCCGCTTTCTGAGCGACCCGCGCGGAGACGGGCCCGAACGGCGCATGGCGCATTTGCTGCGCCTCGCGGTGATGGAGCGCTATGGACCCAACGGCTGGAATTGCGTCGACTCGCCGCCGGCGGAGGGCGAAACGCCCGTCGGCGGGGTCTTCGTCAAGCAAAAATGCGAGAAGAAAACCGACGAACGCGTCCTGACCGTGCAAGCGCAATTCCTGCGTCGCCCCGGCCAGGCCGACATCGATCCCGTGACGAAAGTCTATCGCCCCGGCCAGTTCGACAGCTGGACGCGCGTGGAGATCATGGATCCGAAATTCACGCCGAAGTAAGGAACGCCGTCACTCCCGGCGCTTGCCATCGGGCATGATCGCGGCGTCGAAGCTCGCTCCCTCCAGCAAAGCGTCGGTGAGTATGGCGTGTTCGAGATTGGCGCCCTCGAAATCCGCGCCGCGCAGGTCCGCGCCATGCAGGTTGGCCCGGTAAAGATTGACGCCGGCGAGTTTCGCGCCGGCGAGACTGGCTCCGGTGAGATCGACCTCGACCATGTCGGCCAGCGTCAGATCCACGCCATGCAAATCCGCCTCGCGCATGTTCTGGCCATCGAGGATGGATTCGCGCAGGATCGCGCCCTCGAATTTGGCCCCGGCGAGACGCGCTCCGCGCAGATCGACGCGCACGAGTTTCGCGCCGCGCAGGTCCGCCTGATTCAGGCGCGCCTTGCCGAGTCTCGCGTTGCTCAGGTCCGCGCCGGAAAGATCGGCGGCGGAAAGGTCCGCCTCGAACAGCAGGGACTCCTGCATCGCCGCGCCCGCGAATTTGGCGAATTTCGCGTCGATCTTGTTCAGATCGACCTCGCGCAGGCGCGCGCCCGACAGATCGGCGCGTTGCAGGTTGGCGCGAAACAGGCTCGCGCCGGTGAAATCCGCGTTGACGAGGTTCGCGCGCTCGAGCCGGGCGCGCTTGAGATCACGGTCATGGAAGTCGCGGCCCGCGAGGTCGCATCCCGCGCATTTCACGGATCGCCCCGCGAGGAATTCGGCGCGCGGATCTTCCTGAGCGGGGGCCGCGGCGGCCAGCGCACACAAAAGAAATCCCGCGATCGCGCCGCGCGCCGGCATGGCCCGTTTCCCCGCTCACATGTTCCGTTCGCTTCTAGCGCGCCCGCCGCGCGCGTGAAAGCCCGCGCGATTCAAACCGCGATCGCCGCGCCCTCGCCATCCGGCCTCGTCACGAGCGCGCGATAGCCCGGATGGGCCGCGAGCAATCGCGCGCCCGCGGCTTCGCCGGCGACGTAAATCGCCGTCGACAAACCGTCCGCCATCGTCGCGCGCGGCCCGACGACCGCGACATCGAGAAACGCGTGGGAACTGGCGCCATCGACCGGATTGAAAATGTGGTGGAAGCGTCCGGTCGGCTCGAAGGTCGTCCCATACCCGCCGGACACGGCGAGCGCCGTGTCCGCGAGTTCGACCGTGCGGCCGCCGACCCCGCGCTTCAACGGATCCTTCAGATCGACGCTCCAGCCGCGACCTTCGGGATGCGAACCGAGCGCGCGCATCTCCCCGAGGTCGAGAAAGGCGGTGTCGAAGCCTTCGCCGCCCAGCAGGTCGCCGATGAAATCGGCGACAAAACCCTGGGCGATGCCGTTGAGCGTGATCGCCATGCCGGGCCGCCCGAAGGCGACGCGCCGCGCGGAAACCTCGATCTCGCGGTAATCGACGAGCGCCCTCGCGGTTTCGAGGGCCCGCGCGGCGATGTCGCGCGCGACCTCCGCCTTCGTCCAGAAATGCGCCTCGTAAACGCGCCAGACAGGCTGAACGCTGATGTCGAAGGCGCCGCCGGACAGATCGCCGAGACGCAGGCTCGCCTCGACGAGCGCGCGAAACTCGCGCGTGGGATTGTCGAGCGTCCCGTCGCGGTTGAGGCGCGAAATCTCGCTGTCCGGATCGGACAGGCCGAAGGCGCGACCGAGGCGCGCGATTTCGCCGTCGATCCGCCGCAGCGCGTTCCTCGCGACGGTTTCGTTCGCGTGCCAGAGCGCGATTTCCGCGACGGCGCCGAGCACGTCGCCATTCCAGCGGAAAAACCGCGGCGCGGGCGCGAACGCGCGGACCCCGGCTCCGAGCGCGCAGACGCCGCCGGCGCCCGCGAAAATCCGGATCGCGCGACGGCGCGAGGGAAGCGCCGCCGATTTCATCGAAACCCGTTCGTTCATTTCGCCGCGCTCCCCGCGAGCGCCGCGCGTTCGCCAAGCTTGCGCGCTCGCGCGAGAGGCGGACAGCGGCGGTCGTCGTAATATTCCACCTGGCAATCGAGGCACTGGAAACACTCCGCCATGACGATCTCGCCCGAGGGCCTGATCGCCTTCACCGGGCAGGATCGCTCGCAAAGGCTGCACGGATTGCCGCATTCGGGACGGCGCCTGAGCAAATCCAGAAGGTGCAGCCGGTCGAGCAGCGCCAGCACGCCGCCGAGCGGGCACATGAACCGGCAATAGGCGCGCTCCGTGAAGAGCCCCGCGAAGACCAGCGCCCCGGCGTAAAGCACATAGGGCAGCGCGCGCGTGAAATGCGAGGTGATCGCCGTCTTGAAGGGCTCCACCTCGGAGGCGGTCACGGCCATGTCGAGCGACACAAAGGCGAGACCGAGAACAATGGCGGCGGAGACGTATTTGCCGAGCCAGAGGCGCTCCTGGAGCGCCGGCGGGGGATTCCATTGCGGCAGGCCGAACGCGCGGGCGACTCGCGCCAGCAATTCCTGCAAGGCGCCGAAGGGGCAAAGCCAGCCGCAGAAAACGCCGCGCCCGAGGAGCAAAAGCGAGACAATCGTGTAGGCGGCGATCATCACGATCAACGGCTCCGCGAGATAGAAGCCCGCGCCATAGCCGTGGAACGGCGCGAGCATGTAGTTCGCGACATTGACGATCGAAAGCTGCGCGCCCGCGATCCAGCCGATCCAGACGAGCGTGAACAGCAGAAAGCCGTCGCGCGTGAACCTGTGCGCCCGCCGCGACCGCGACAACCGCGCCTGAAACGCGAGGATCAGCGTGAGAACCGCGAGCGCGGCGCCAAGCACTGCGACTTGCGGACGCGCGTCGCGCCAGGCTTCGACCCAGGGCGCCACGGGCTCCGCCGGCGGCGTCAGCACGTGCCCGGCGGGCAGAACATAGTCGAGCGGCAGGGCGATGGTTTTCTTGCCGTCGTCCGACCCGGAATGAACGAGAACCTCGAGACGCCATGGCTTCAGCGGATCGAACTGGAAGCCGCGAGGAATACCGAACAGGGCCGCGTGATCGAAGGAGCGGATGCCGCCGCTCGGACCTCCGGTGCCCAGCCTCTGATAGTCGCTGTTCGTGAACTCCGCGACACGGTCTTCCTGGACGAGGCGCAGGCGGTCGAATTTGTTTCCGGTCGCGGCCTTGTAGCGTTCATAGCCAAGAAAGTCGTAGGGGCCGCGCGAGGCGACCACGATGATCGGGCCATTGCGCCCGATGGTTTGCATGTAATCGTCGTAGGCGCGCCCGCCCAGCAGATTGCGCCCGATGATCGCGGGCGTGAACAGGCCGGTCGCGAATTCGATGTAGACATCGCCGGCGACGACCGGCGTCACGTCGAGTTTGCCATTTTCGGCGCCCGCCGCGCGCAACAGGGCGGTCACGTCGCTCGAGAGCACGCGGCGCTGGACAATCGAGCCCCCCGCGAGGAGTTGTTCCCACGAGAGGATGCGGTAGCCGTCGACGTCGAGGGTCGGAACCTTGATGTCCGGACGCGACACGCGCGCGCGCAGCACGAGACGCGCGGCGTCGAAAATCGCGGCGCGCATGGCGCGCGCGCTGACGGTGGCGCCCGCGACGAAATCCGGCGGCGTCATGCGCGTGTTGGCGCCGATGGCGAGCGCGCCCTCGTGCCGTCGCAGGAACGTGTCGAGCAGCGGCTGGCGCACCTTGTCGCCCATCACGTAGGGCTCGCGGTGATAGATGACCTTCGCGCCGGTGACGCGCCCGTCGATGGAGACGCCGGCGATCACGTCGAAGGGAATGCTCGAATATCCGGGCGCGGCGAGAATATCGAGCGTGGAGAACACATAGCCGGCGACGGCGTCGCCGACGAAGACCGGCGCCGCGGGCGGCGAACCGCCCTCCGCGCCAAGCCTGCCGGCGCCGGGAAAGACGACCTCCATGACATCGGGCGTGAGCCGCGCCGCCAAAGTCTCCGCGCGGACGCCCGCCATGGCCGCGAACAGCCAGACGAGCGCCGTCAGCGCGAAACGCGAGAGCGCGGCGACCATGTCACGCGCCCGGAACAGGCATGTCGTGAACCTTCATCGCCAGCGCGACGGACGTGTAATAGCCCAGCAGGACGAGAAGTTCCGCCTGGGAATCGCGGCCAAGCGCCTTCGTGAGTTCGGCGAAGCGCGCGTCGGACAGCTTGTCGCCGCCGACAACCTCCGACGCGAAGGCGTGAACGGCCTTCTCGTGGGGATCGACGAGGCGCGGATCGCGGCCCGCGAGGATCGCGTCCACCTGTTCGCGCGTGAGGCCCGCCGCCATGCCCTCGCGAATATGCGCGTTGATGACATAGGGCGACCGCCAGTGAGCGGCGATGACGAGAATGCCGATCTCGACCTCGCGCGTCGACAGGGTCGAGCGCTTGTTGAGATAGGTGCCGAGCGATTCCATGCGCGAGGCCACGTCGGGGCTGTGTATCCACACGCGATAGGGCGCGAGAATGCGGCCGCGGCCAGCCACGAGCTGGTCGAACACGGTCTTTTGCGCCTGGGTCATGGCGTCCGGCGCGATGTCTTCGATGCGATCCATGGGTGCTCCTGCTGGTTCCGGGTTGAGAGCGCGACGCCGCCGCGCGCGGTCAGGGATTGTTGTAAATCTTCGCCTTCTCGATGACGGCCGGCGTCACGTCGAACACCGATTGCGTGAGCTGCTGCAATTCGCGGCCCGGCATGGCGTCCGTCTCCATGCGCGCCCTCGCGGCCTCCTCGACGAGCGCGGGGTCCTTCATCGCCTCGTCGAAACCGCGGCGAAGGGCTTCGACCACCGCTGGCGGCGTGTCGGGCGGCGCGACGACGGCGTTGCCGACATCGTTGCCGCTGGCGAAGAGGCCGAGCAGAGCGCGCTGCTCCGCGTCGCGCGCGAGATCGACGATGGCGGGAACGGCGGGAAGGTCGGCGTGCCGGCGCAAGGCGAATTGCACGAGGAGATTGATCTTGCCCTCGCGCACCCAGTCCATGTTCTTCGACTTGATGTCGGCCCAGGGACGCACGACGGCGTCGACCTCGCCCCGTTCCATCGCGAGCGTCGCGGACGTCACGCCCTGATAGCCGGGCACGACGCGAAATTTCGCGCCGAGCAGGTCGTTCATCAATCTGGGAAACACCACGGACGAAGAGGTCGGCCCGGTGCCGGCGACGACGATTTCGACGCGAAGCGCGTCGTCCATGGTCTTGCCGGCGGAGGTTCGCCACGAATTGAGGATTTGCACGTTGGAGGACACGCGACCGATCCAGGCGAATTTCCGCACGTCGTATTTCACGCCGGGCGTGTCGAGAACCTGGCCGATGCCCGCCGTCTGCGAAACGACGGCGATCTGCGTCCCGTCGCGCGGCGCGACGTTGTAGAGCCAGTTCGCGGCGATCAATCCGCCGGCGCCCGGCATGTTCTGCACGACGACCTTCGGCTGGCCCGGCAGACGCGCGCCAAGCGCGCGCGCGACCAGCCGGCCATAGAGATCGTAGGGCCCGCCCGGCTCGAATCCGATGACGAGCGTCACGGTCTTGCCCGCGAAGCTCGCCGCCTCCCGAGCGCGCGACGGCGCGGCGCAGGCGACGAGCGCGAGGACGGACAGGCCATATCTCGTCGCGCGGGTCATTTCGGTTGCGAGCCCGCTTTCTGCCAGCGCACGCGGCTCTGGCGAAGACCGAGCGAGGCGAGCAGCGCCGCCATCTTGATCGGCGCGCCGATGCCCTCGACGACGGGCACGCCAAGCTCCCTCGACAGCCAGTCCGGCTTCATCTGCACGGGGCATTGCGTGATGCCCTGGGGAATGATGACGTCGGCGCCATCCTCGTCGATCAGCGCGCGCGCCGCCGCGAGAAAAGAGTCGATCATCCGCGCGCGATTGTCGGCGATGTGCTGGAGATAGACGCCGCTGGCGCGCCGGCCCGCGATGAAGTTCTCCATGCCGAGCGCGACGCACTGGGCGCGGTGCCTCGGCATGGCCGAGGGGTGATAGCAGACGACGCCGAAATGCTCGCCCACCTGGGCGGCGACGTGCAGCGTCGCCTGCAAGGGGCCGATGACGGGAATATCCACAGCGGAGCGCCCGCCCTCGACGCCGATGTCGAGCATTCCCAGCGGCACGACCGCGTCGTAGCCCTGACGCTCCGCCTCGCGGAACGCGTCGTGAAACAGGCCGGACGCCGCCTGGATTTCCGCCGGCGTCAATCCATCGAAGGGGCGCGCGGCGACGGAGACGATCCCAACCTCGACATCGGCGGACGAGTACGCTTTCGCCGCGTCCTCGCGCAGCTTGCGCTGTTCGGGCGGATAGTCGCCGACGACAAAGGCCACGCGGATCATGTTTCGCTCCCTGAAGTCATGGTGAGTTTTCAGCCGCGGCCGAGAAACGGCTGGCCAATCGGGAACGCCAGCGCCTCGATCAGGTTGGTCTCGTCGGGAAGACAGGCCATGAGCGTCGCGATGGCGGCGATCTCCGAGGCTTCCATCGAATCTTTCGCGGGGCGCGCGGCCATGCCCGGCATCAACCCGGTCTTGGTGGAGCCCGGATGCAGGATCGACACGGTAATGCCGTGATCGCGCCCATCCAGCGCGAGGGCGCGCGTCATGCCTTCGAGGCCGAATTTCGACGAGGCGTAGGCGATGTTGTGCGGCCGCGGAATTTTCGCGGAGATGCTGCCGATGTTGATGATCCGGCCGCGCTTCTTCGCCTTCATGCGAATGAAGGCGGCGCGGCTGCACAAAAACGCCGAGGTGAGATTGGCGTCCATGACCTCGCGAAAGCGCGCCAGCGTGATCGTGTCGGTCGGCGTGTGATCGGCGATTCCCGCCGAATTGACGAGCAGGTCGAGCGGACCGAAGTTGTCGTCGGCGAAACGGAAGAGGGCTTCGACCTCGTCCTCGAGGGTCGCGTCCGCGGCGCGTGCGAGCGCGACGCCGCCCGCCGCCTCGATGTCGCGCACGAGCGTCGCGAGCCTGTCGGCGCGGCGGGCGGCGACGACGACGCGCGCGCCTTCCGCCGCCAGCGCCTTCGCGCAGGCCTCTCCGATGCCGGAACTCGCGCCGGTGACGATTGCGACGCGATCCTTCAAACGCGACATGGCGGTCTCCGTGATGTCCGCGCCTCAGCGCTTCGGGTCGAAACCCTTCGAGCGCACCACGTCGGCCGCGGCGGGCGTGGACAGGTGCGCGATGAATTTTTTCGCGAGATCAGGCTGTTTCGAACCGGCCATGACGAAGGCGACATATAGATTCGAGAGTTGCAACTCCGCCGGCAGCAGGCTCGCGAGTTCGATGTCGGGATCGGCGGCGATCTGCGTCGTCAGCAACACGCCAAGCTCCGCCTCGCCGGACTTGAGCGCCGCGGCGACCGCCGTCACGGTCGGCGTCAGTTTCGTCTTTTCCGCGAGACTTTCGGAAAGGCCCCAGGAGGGCGCCCACATGTCGACGGTCTTGCCGAACAGCAAACCGACGGAGGCGCCTGATTTCGGATCCGGCCAGGCAATGGACCTGGCGTCGGTCAGCGCCGCCTGAAAAAGCTCCAGCGTGGTGGCGTTGACCTTCTTGCCGCCCTTCTTCACCGCGAAGGCGAGGCGGGCGTCGGCGAAATTCAGCCGCGTGTCCATGACGAGCTTGCCGGCGTCGGCGAGCGGCTTCAGCGCCTCGGTCGGCACGAGGCCGGCGTCGAACGCCTCGCCCTTGAGCACGCGGTCGCGCAGGCTGCCGCCGGAGGTGTAATCGACCGTCACCTTCGCGCCGGTCGCGCGTTCGAAATCCGGGATCAGCTCGTCGAGCGCCGCGGCGACGCCGCTGCCGGCGATCACCCTCATTTCCTGCGCGGCGAGGCCGGAGCTCGCGAGAACCGGCGCGAAAACGGCGGCGATGAGAGGACCTGGAATTCGCATGGATCGTTTCCCCGGGCTGACGGCGCGCGTGTTTTCACGCTTCTCTTCGATGGCCCGCCGTGACAGGATCGTCAAGTCAGCGGGAAGGAATTCAGCATGATCGCGCTTTCTCCAGCCGAACAGCTCGCGCTTCTCGATCCGAAGGCCGTCAAGGCGAAGGACGCCGTGAAGGCGACGCTGCTTTCACTCGTCGCGCAGGGCGTTCTGAAAATCGAAACGACGAGCACGCGGGGCTTTTTCGGTACAAAAAAAGCGACAACCGTCTCGGTCGCGCGGGACGCGACGCCCGACGGGCCGCACGCCGCGGCTCTGGTGCGCGTCGTTCGCGACGCGGGCTCCGGGGGCGCGCCGCTCGCGGGGGTCGCGAAGGGCGCCCGCGAGGCCTGGGGAGACGATCTCCGGCAATTCCTGACCGGCTACGTGTTTCCCTCGCTCACGCGCCGGGGCTTGCTGACGGAATCCTCGCGCAAGGTGGCGTTTTTCTTTCATCGCACCGTTTACGACCACACGCCGGCGGGCGCGATGGAGCGCATCCGGGTTCTCGGCCCTGTGCAGCGGGCGCGGACGATTCCGGCCTTGCTGCGCGAAAATCCCGCGGAGGCCGCGGCCATCGCCCTCGCGGCGGGATCGACGCTGCTGATCGTGCCGGAACTGAAAGCGTTTTACGGCCAGCTCGCGGCGCTCGGGCCGCGCGGCGCGGGAGGCTCGTGGTCTTCCGGCGACGGCTGGCCGTCCACGACTTTCGATCCTGGAAGCTTCGACGCGAGTTCGCTGTCGTCCTTCGACTCCAGCGATTTTTCCTCGTTCGATTCGAGCTTCGATTCCTCGTTCAGCGGGAGCGACTCAGGCGGCGGGGACAGCGGCGGCGGCGACGGAGGGGGCGGCGGGGGCGACTGATCGCCTCAGCCCTGCAACGTCACCCTGACGCTCTTGCCCTCTTCTTCCTCCGCGCGGCGCAGCGCCTCGTTGGCGGCGTCGACCTCGCGCTGGCGGTTCCACATGCCCGCGTAGACGCCGCGCAGGGCCAGCAAGTCCTCGTGCCGGCCACGCTCGACGATGACGCCCTTGTCGAGCACGAGAATCTGGTCGGCGTTGACGACGGTCGAGAGCCGGTGGGCGATGACGAGCGTCGTGCGGTCCTTCGAAACGCGGTCGAGCGCGATCTGGATTTCGCGCTCGGTGTGGGTGTCGAGCGCCGAGGTCGCCTCGTCGAGCACGAGGATCGGCGGCGCCTTGAGGATCGTGCGGGCGATGGCGACGCGCTGCTTTTCGCCGCCGGAGAGCTTGAGCCCGCGCTCGCCCACCTGGGCGGAATAGCCACCGGGCGCCATGCGGATGAAATCGTCGATCTGCGCGAGGCGCGCGGCCTCGTAGACGTCCTCGTCGGCCGCGTCCCAGCGCCCGTAACGGATGTTGTAGGCGATGGTGTCGTTGAAGAGAACGGTGTCCTGCGGGACCATGCCGAGCTTGTCGCGCAGGGAGCGCTGGCGCACGGCGGCGATGTCCTGGCCATCGACGAGGATGCGCCCCGATTGCGGCTCGTAGAAGCGGAACAGCAGCCGGGAGATCGTCGACTTGCCGGCGCCGGAGGGGCCGACGATGGCCAGCGTGTGGCCGGCGGGAACCTCGAAACTGACGCCCTTGAGGATCGGGCGGGCCGGATCATAGGAGAAATGCACGTCCTCGAAGCGCACCGCGCCGGCGGCGACGACGAGATCGGGCGCGCCGGGCCTGTCGGCGATCTCGGGATTCTGGCCGAGCAGCTGGAACATCGTCTCGATGTCGATCACCGACTGGCGGATCTCGCGATAGAGCATCCCCATGAAGTTCAGCGGCTGGTAAAGCTGGATCATCATCGCGTTGACGAGCATGAAATCGCCGAGCGTGTGGGTGCCGGCGCGCATGCCCTGAATGCTCATGATCATCACGACGGTGAGGCCGATCGAGAAGATCACGCCCTGCCCCGAATTGAGCACGGCGAGGGAAATGTAGGAATTCACCGAATTGCGCTCGTAGCGCTGCATGGCCTTGTCGTAGCGCGCGGCCTCGCGCTCCTCGGAGCCGAAATATTTCACGGTTTCGTAGTTCAGCAGCGAATCGATGGCCTTTGTGTTGGCGTCGGAATCGCTTTCGTTCATCGACTTGCGGATGGAAATCCGCCAGTTGGTCGCCCAGGTGGTGAACCAGAGGTAGACGGCGATCATCACCAGCAGCGTGACGACGTAGCGCCAGTCGAACTGCCAGACGAAGACGCCGAGAATCAGCGAAAACTCGACGAGCGTGGGGATGCCCGTGAGCATGCTCATGCGCACGATCTGCTCGATGGCGGCCCGGCCGCGCTCGAGCACGCGGGTGAGGCCGCCGGTCTTGCGCTCGAGATGGAAGCGCAGCGACAGGCGGTGCAGGTGCACGAAAACCTCGTCGGCGAGGCGGCGCACGGCGTTCATCGACACCGCCGCGAAGAGCGCGTCGCGGGCCTGGGTGAACAATTGCATGAAGGCGCGCAGCAGGCCGTAGACGATCGTCAGCGCCACGGGACCGGCGAGCACCGAGACGGTGAGCCCGTCGGCGCCCTTTTGCGTCAGGGCGTCGGTGATCCACTTGAACGAGAAGGGCACCGCCAGCGTCACGAACTTGGCGATGAAGAGCATCGCCAGCGCCAGGCAGGCGCGCAGCTTGAGGTCGGCCCGGTCGGATGGCCACACATAGGGCCACAGATGCCGCACGGTGCGCACCAGCGACATTTCGGCGGTGAATTCGCCGGGTTTGGGCGGGGCCTTGGGGGCGGGTTTCGTCGTTGCCTGGGGAACGGTCTGGTCGGTCATGCTGCCCGCGAAGCTGGGAGACGGGATTCGTTTTTCCGCTGTATAGGACCTTTGGACGAGGAAAGCACGCGAAGGCGGCGCCCTTCCCGGCCTGGCCCCGGAAACAACGACGGCAAACGCCACGAACGCGCGTTTCTGGCTCGGGGACGCCGGCGGAACGATCTGGCGGCGCGTTCCCGGCGCGCGGTGATCGCGCGCTTCCCCGGGTAGCCTCCGCGTCCGTTTCGTGCCAGGTTTTCCCCAAATTCCGGGGAGACGCACATGGCATTGGCATGTTTTCCGCGCGTGTTCGGCCTCGCGGGGCTCGCGCTGACGGCGGGGCTCGCGGTCGCGCAGACCACGCGGCCCGTCAACGACTTGCCCAACCCCTACGTTTCCATTGAAAACTGGGCGAAACTGCCGGCCGGTCGCCCCTGGGGATCGACCAGCGCGGTCGATATCGACAAGGACGGCAAAAGCGTCTGGGTGGCGGAACGGTGCAGCGCTTTCGCGCCGCCGTCGCTGGTCAAGCCGGGCAGCCCCTTCGCCTGCGACGGATCAGCCCTGCCGCCGATCCTGAAGTTCGATCCCGCCGGCAATCTCGTGAAGGCCTTCGGCGAGGGCCTGTTTATTTTCCCGCATGGCCTCCACGTCGATCGCGATGGCAATATCTGGGTCACGGACGGCATCGGCAACAACGGCAAGGGCCATGTGGTCTACAAGTTCGATCCGGAGGGGAAAATCCTGCTGCGGCTCGGCAAGCCCGGAGTCGCGGGCGCGGGAAACGACGAGTTCAACGCGCCCTCGGCGGTCGTCACCGCCGCCAATGGCGATATTTTCGTCGCGGACGGCCACGGCGGGCCCACCAACGCGCGGATCGTGAAATTCGACCGCGCCGGCAAGTTCATCAAAACCTGGGGCGTCAAGGGCTCCGGCAAGGGCGAACTCGACATTCCCCACGCCATCGCCATGGATTCGCGCGGGCGCCTGTTCGTCGGCGACCGGCAGAACAACCGAGTCCAGATCTTCGACCAGGAGGGCAATTACATCGACCAGTGGGCGCAGTTCTCGCGGCCCAGCGGCGTCTTCATCGACAAAAACGACGTGCTTTACGTCGCCGATTCCGAGTCCGAATCCGTCTCGAAAAACCACGACGGCTGGAAGCGCGGCATCCGCGTCGGCAACGCCCGCGACGGCGTCGTGACCGCCTTCATCCCCGACCCCGTGGTCAAAACCCTGGGCACCAGCGCCGCCGAAGGCGTCGCGGCGGACGTGGACGGCAATATTTTCGGCGCCGAGGTGGGGCCGAAACGGATCATGAAATATTCGAGGAAATAGCGGCCAGGTTGCCAGCGGCCGCGTCTGGCCTTATCGCGGACGGGAACCGATGGATTCCCCCATGTCCGCCGACCCGCTCGACGCCGCCAAACGCCTCGCCGCCGCCCGCGCGGCGGAACTGGTGCGCCCTGGCATGCGCCTCGGGCTCGGCACGGGCTCGACCGCGAAACATTTCGTCGATTGCGTCGGCGAAAAGGTCCGCGCCGGCATGGACCTCCTGTGCGTGCCGACCTCGGAGGCGACGCGCGCCCAGGCCGCCGCGCTCGGCATTCCCCTGACGACGCTGGACGAGACGCCGGACCTCGACCTCACGGTCGACGGGACCGACGAGTTCGACCCTGAATTGCGCCTGATCAAGGGTGGCGGCGGGGCTCTCCTGCGCGAAAAGATCGTCGCCAGCGCGTCGGCGCGCATGGTGGTCATCACCGACCGCTCCAAGGAGGTGGCGAGGCTCGGCCGGTTTCCCCTGCCGGTCGAGGTGATTTCCTTCGGGCTCGAAGCCACGCGGCGCCACATAGAGCGCGCGGCGGCCCGGGTCGGTTGCGCGGGGACGCCGGCGTTGCGGCGCGGGCGGGACGGCCATGTTTTCGTCACCGACAGCGGCAATAGCATTCTCGACTGCGCCTTTGGCGTCATCCCCGATCCGGAGGCGCTGGCCGCGGCGCTCGCCGCGATTCCCGGCGTCGTCGAACACGGACTTTTCATCGGCGTCGCCCGCGCGATCATCGTCGCGGACGCCTCCGGCGTGAACATCAGGGGCGAACTCGCGTGAACCCCGCCGAAATCAGGAGACAAGCATGAATTTTCGCCCCATCCGCTGCCTCGCTCCGCTCGTGTGCGCCGCGTTGATCGCGGCGCCTGCGTTCGCCCAGCAGCAGCCATCGCCCCTGCCCCGGCTGGTGCTGCCGCAGCCGACCGTCCCGGCGGCTCCCGCGCCCACGCCGCTGCCAGCGCAGGCCCCGGCGGCTCCGCAGGCCGCGGCCGGCTCGATTCCGATCCCCAACGCGACCCCCTCCCACCTCGCGGCGGCGCGCGAGGTCGTGATGTCCTCTGGCGTTTCTCGCTCGTTCGAGGGCGCCATTCCCACGATGGCGCGGCAGATCAACGCGACGGTGACGCGCACCCGGCCGGAGCTCGCGGGGGACATGAAGGCTTCCCTCGACGCGTTGCAGCCGGAATTCGTGAAGCTCACGGAGGACATGATCGTCAACGCGACGCGCATCTACACGGCGCTGTTGACCGAGCAGGAGTGCAAGGACGTCGCCGCGTTTTTCAAATCGCCCATCGGCGTGAAATTCATCGACGTGCAGCCGGTCGTGTATGGCAACCTCGCGGACGTGATGGAGGCCTGGACTAAGCACCTCGCGCAGACCATGTACGAGATGACGCGCGACGAAATGAAGAAAAAGGGCCACCAGATCTGAAGTCCGGGAGTTCATAGGCATGAGCGGATTCGACGTCGACCTCTTCGTCATCGGCGCGGGCTCGGGCGGCGTGCGCGCCGCGCGGATCGCCGCCAGCCACGGCGCGAAGGCGATGGTCGCAGAGGAATTCCGCCTCGGCGGCACCTGCGTCATTCGCGGCTGCGTGCCGAAGAAACTCTACGTTTACGCGAGCCGTTTCGCCGACGATTTCGCCGACGCCGCGGGCTTCGGCTGGACGCTGCCGTCGCCGCCGGTCTTCGACTGGAGCCGGCTCGTCGCCGCCAAGGAAAAGGAAATCACCCGCCTCTCCGGGATTTACGGGCAGACGCTCGAACGCGCGGGCGTCGCCATCGTCAGGAGTCGCGCCGAGGTCGTCGGACCCAACCGCGTGCGGCTGACGAATGACGGGCGCGAGATCTCCGCGAAAACCATTCTGGTGGCGACCGGCGGCGCGCCCGCGCTGGAGCCGGCCATTCCCGGCCTCGAACACGCGATTTCCTCGAACGAAGTGTTCGACCTGCCGGACTTTCCGAGGCGCCTGCTCGTCGTCGGCGGCGGCTACATCGCGGTTGAATTCGCCAGCGTCTTCGCGCGCCTCGGCGCGAAGGTCACGCAGGTCATGCGCGCCGACAACGTGCTGCGCGGCTTCGACGACGACATGCGCGCTGGCGTGCGCGACGCGCTCGCGCACGCCGGCGTAGATTTCAGATTCGGCGTGTTGCCGACCGCCATCGAGAAAACCGCCGGCGGGCTGAGGGTCGCGCTTTCGGGCGGCGGCGAAGCCGTTTTCGATCAGGTTCTCGTCGCCACGGGCCGGCGTCCGCACACGCGCGGCCTCGGCCTCGAAAGCGCCGGAGTCGCGCTGGACGCCGCGGGAGCCGTGAAGGTGGACGGCTATTCACGCACGAATGTCCC
The DNA here is from genome assembly GCA_903884435.1 of uncultured Hyphomicrobiales bacterium. Taxonomy (GTDB): domain Bacteria; phylum Pseudomonadota; class Alphaproteobacteria; order Rhizobiales; family Beijerinckiaceae; genus Terripilifer. The sequence continues at coordinate 30,484 of CAISEY010000263.1, forward strand.
CTCGATCTACGCCGTGGGCGACGTGACGAACCGGATCAATCTGACGCCCGTCGCGATCCGCGAGGGCCACGCCTTCGCCGACACGGTTTTCGGCGGCAAGGACATTCGCGTCGATCATTCGAACGTGCCCTCCGCCGTGTTCACGACCCCGGAACTCGGCACGGTCGGCCTCACGGAGGCCGGGGCGCGCGCGAAATTCGACGTCGTGGACATTTACAGCACGGGCTTCCGCCCGATGAAGGCGACGCTTTCGGGCAGCGCCGAACGCGTGGCGATGAAGATCGTCGTCGATGGCCAGACCGACAGGGTGCTGGGCGTCCACGTGCTCGGCCACGAAGCTGGCGAAATGGCGCAGTTGCTCGGCATCGCCGTGAAAATGGGCGCGACGAAAGCCGATTTCGACGCGACCATGGCGGTGCATCCGACAGCGGCGGAAGAACTCGTGACCCTGCGGACGCGAAGCGCGCGGCACGAGAAATAATCATCCCAGCAGGTTCATCGGCAGCCCCGATTTCCGCACGACGGAATCGCGCGCCGCCGCGACGAGGCTCAGGACGCGCGCGCGATCGACGTCGACGAGCGCGCCGCGCCAATTGCGGACCTTGCCCGCGACGAAGACGTTTTCGACGTGGCCGGGATTCATCAGGTTCACCACGGCCGAACAAGCGTTGTTGAGCGGCCAGATGTTGGGATCGTCGTAACGCAGCATCAGCAGGTCGGCGTCCTTGCCGGGAGTCAGCGTTCCCGTCTTGTGATCGAGCGCGGCGCACCGCGCTCCCTCGATGGTGGCGAACTCGAGAACCTCGCGGCAGGTGAGCAGCGGCGGCGTGTTTTGCTCCCCGTTGCGCTGGCGCTGCTGGATTCCGAGGCGCTGCAGGTTGAACGCCGTTCTCATCATGCCAAACATGTCCATGCCGACCGTCGCCGCGTGATCGCAGCTCAGGCTCGGGCGCATGCCATGGTCGAGCGCGTCCTGAATGGCGGGAAAGCCATGCCCCATGGCCATTTCCAGCGGCGGCGAATGGGACGTGCGCCCGCCGGAGTCCCTGATCGCGCGCCACGCTTCGTCGTTGAGGTGCGCGCAATGCACGTATTCGTCTCCGGGCTTCATCAGGCCCGCGCGGGCGAGCGCGATCAAAGGCGCGGAGTTGAGCCGGATGTGAAGCACGGCGCGCACGTCGAGTTCGCGGGCCATCGCGAAGACCTTCGGATCGGTGCTGACGGCGAGGGCCGGCGTCAGCAATTGATCCGCCGAACTGAAATGCGCGACTTTCATCCGCGCGAGGTCCGCGGGATATTTCGCGGCCGGCCCGAGCCCGCGCGAATAGGCGAAAACGGCGCGGATGCCGGCGTCGCGCAGGGCCTGAATGTTGGCGTCGCTGTGTTCGGGCGTGTGCGCGACCTGGGAAATATCGACGACGCAGGTCGTTCCCATGTCGATCATGCCGAGCGCGGTGACGAGCACGCCGGCCCAGGCGTCGGACGGCGTGTAGCGCGAGGTGATGTTGTTTTGAATGTCGCGGTCGTAATCGGGATAGACGACGCCGTTGGGCAAGAAGCCGCGCAGCAGGCCCTGATAGGAATGGCTGTGCGTGTCGACGAAACCCGGCGTCACGATCCGGTTTGTCGCGTCGATGATCTCGGCGGATTCGGCGGAGACCTGAATATCCGGCCGCACCTCGCGAATTTTTCCGTCCTCGATCAGCACGTCGGCGCGGACGAAGTCGCCGATCTGGCGATCGAGGGTGAGAACGACTCCGCCGCGCAGGACCACGCGGCGCGCCGCCTTCAGCCGCGCGAGTTGCGGGTCCGCCGGCGTCTGCGCGCTGGCGGGAAAAGGCGCGGCGGCCGCGACGGCGCCGGCCTTCAGGAACGCACGGCGGGACGCGCCGCCTTTTGTCCGGCTCATGGCCTTGCTCCCCCTTGTTTTTCCGTGCGCCCGACGGCTTGCGCGGCGGGCTGGCTCCTGCGACGCTGGCAGCCTAACATGGAATGGACGCGAATAAACCGGCGCCAGGCGCCGCGGGAGACGAGACCGGATGAACAAGATCACCCGCATCGAGGCCACGCACGTCAACATCAAGCTGCCGCGGGATTTCTCCGGCAGCATCTATTCCGTGCCGGAAAAGAACGCCATCGTCACGCGGATTTACACGGACCACGGCCCCGTCGGCGAGGCGATCAACGGCGAGGGCTCGCGCGCCATCATGGCCGCGACGCACGAGGTTCTGACGCGCGAACTCATCCCGACGCTGATCGGCGAGGACGCCTCCAACATCGAGGCCGTCTGGCAAAAAATGTGGAAGCTGACGCACACGTCGAACCGCGACCGGCGGCCCGAGGTGCGCGCCATCGCCTGCGTCGATTCCGCCCTTTGGGACATGAAGGGCAAGCTCGCGAACATGCCACTCTACAAGTTGTGGGGCGGCGCGCGGGACAGCATCCCGATCATCGCCATCGGCGGACAATATCATCCCGACTACAAGCCGGCGGACTATGGCCGCGAAATGGAATTCTATCGCGGCATCGGGCTCGCCGGCTGCAAGTTCAAGGTGGGCGGCAGGACGCCGGAGATCGACGCGGAGCGAACGCGCGCGGCGCTCGCGGGCGGCGGCGAGGGATTCACGCTTTGCGTCGACGCCAACCGCGGCTGGCCGCTGCGCACGGCGCTCGACTACGCGAAGCTGGCGCGCGACCTGCCGTTGCGCTGGTTCGAGGAGCCCTGCCACTGGGACGACGACAAGCGCGACATGGCGCAAATGCGGATGCTGTCGGGAATGCCGATCTGCGCCGGCCAGTCGGAATCGACGTTGCAGGGCTGCCGCGACATGATCCGCGAGGGCGCGATCGACATTTGCAATCTCGACGCGAGCTGGGGCGGCGGACCGACCGTGTGGCTGCGCGTCGCCAGGATGGCGCAGGCCTTCGGCATTGAAATGGCGCACCACGGCGAGCCCGTCGTCGGCTCGCATCTGATCGCGGCGGTCTCGAATGGCACTTACATGGAGACGCACCACCCGGAGCGCGATCCGGTGTTTCACCAGATGGTCAGGAATCGCGGCGCGATCGCGGACGGGCATTACACGATGCCGTCCGGGCCGGGCTGGGGTATCGAACTCGATCAAAAAATGATCGAAAAATACCGGGTGGGGTGAAGCCATGCCCGTCGATCGACGCGGATTTGTCGCCGGCGCCGCCGCCCTGGCCGCGACGGGCGCGCGGGCCCAATCGCCCGACTGGATCGCCATCGAACGCGCCGCGAGGCGGGAAGGGACGGTGACGATCTACAACACGGGCGTCGGCCTGCATCGCGACGTCGCCGCCGCCTTCACGGCGCGTCACGGAATCAAGGTGGATTTCCTCGACATGCGCGCCTCGGAACTGCGCGAGCGCGTGCGCATCGAACAATCGGCGGGCCGCTTTCTCTCCGACCTCTGCCTCAATGGCTCGACGGGCGCGATCATCATGGACCGGGCGGGTCATTTCGAACCGCACGGCGGGCTGCCGAACGAGGCGAACGCCCTGCCCGGCATGGAGGGCAACGGCGCGCGGATTTCCATTTTCGTCAATATTTTCGGCTTCATGATCAACACGCGCCTCGTGCCGCCGGAGCGCGAGCCGAAGGGATTCCGAGACCTGCTCGATCCGTTTTTCCGGGGCAAGATCCTCGCCGACGATCCGCGCGCGGCGGGCGAGGGCTACGCGACGTTCGCCACCACTCACGAATTTCTCGGGCGCGATTTCCAGCTCGCGCTGGCGAGGCAAAATCTTTCGTTCACGCGCAATTTGCTGGAGGGCGGCACGCGCGTCGCGCGCGGCGAATACGCGGTCTATTTCCCGCAAAAATTTCCCGACTACGTCTTGTTGAAGCAATTGCCGGTGAAATTCGTCTGGCCCGTCGAGGGCTCGCCTTACCAGGTGTTCATGCTGGCGATGCTGAAACGCGCGCCGCACCCCAACGCCGCGCGGTTGCTGCTGAATTTCTTCCTCGATCCCGAGGCGCAGCTTCTCTACGCCAGAAGCGGCCGCGGCGTGACCGTGAAGGGCGTGCTCGACAACGCGCCTCCGGACATGCGCGCCGCGCTTGGGGCGAAACTGCTGGCGACGACGGACCCCGACCGCGAGGAGGAGTTCTTCAGGCTCGCGACGGAGATTTACGGCCCCGCCTGAACGCGCCCTACGGAATGAACTTGTAGAATCGCTGGTCGTAGAGCGCGCCGAGAAGCGGATGCAGCTTTTCGCGAAATTCGCGCGTGTGCGCGGCGAGGCCATGGGCCTTCGCGGCGGCTTCCGACTCCCACGCCTCGAGGAAGGTGAAGTGATTGGGGCGCGTCGTGCTCTGCACGATGTCGAACCGCGCGACGCCCGGTTCCGTCCGGCTCTTTTCCGCGAGCGGTTTCAGGATCGCCTCGAGCGCCGGAAGCCCCGGCGGCGAGACATCGACATGGGTGAAGACATAGACCGCCGAAGCCGTCGGCGCCTTCGCGGCGGCCATGTCGTAGTTTTTGTGCAGGCGCGCGTCGGCCGGGGCGAGTTCGCCCTGTTTCAGCCAGTCGGCGCGCGGAGCGCCGCCAGCCGATTGCGCGTGCGTTTCGCGCGCGGCGGCGGTGGGCCAGGTTTCCAGCAGCACGAACCGGTTGGGCTGGCCGATTTCCTCGAAAGCGCCGAGACGGGCCTCGCCCGGCTCGCGTTCGGTCTTGCCGCGATAATCGACGAGCAGATCCCTGGCGCGGGTCACGAAGTCCCCGGCGAATTCAAGATAAGTGACGACGTGGACCGGCCCGGCGGGCGGAGACGGCGCGGGCGTCTGGGCGGCGGCGGGCGCGGTCATGGCGAGCGCGGCGAGACCGAGGGCGGCGAAGACGGCTCGCATGGGCGGGGCTCCGGGGTTCGGGGACAATTCACGGGATTTACTTCAGGTCGGCGGCGATGGCGGCGACGCCCGCGGCGGCGCAGGCTTCGTCCTTGTCCTGGCCGGGCGAGCCGCTGACGCCGACGCCGCCAATCGTTTCCTTGCCCGCGTCGACGGGCACGCCGCCGCCGAGCGGGATCACGTCGGCGAGGCTCTTCTGTCCGGAGAGTTCCGGCTCGTCGACCATGCGCTTCGCCCAACTCGCGGAGGTCCGGCGAAAGGTGCGCGCGGTGTAGGCCTTCCGCCGCGCCAGTTCGAAATTATGCGGCGAGGCGGTGTCCGCCCGCACCGCGAGGCGCACCTGGCCGTTGCGGTCCACCACGACGACCGAAATGTCGTAGCCGTCCTTCTTGCAGGCCGCGATGGCGGCCTGCGCCACGACAAAGGCCGCCTGGGCGGAAATGTTGCGCTCCGAGAAAATCGTCTGCGCGCCGGCGGGCGCGGCGAGCCAGCACAGGGCGGCGGCGATGCCAAATGGCGCGAGCGGTCTGTTCATGGCGTCCTCCCGTGATCGGCTTTGTTCGCGGGCAGCCTACACCGCCGCGGCCGCGCCGTCTTTCCCGAATTTGCCGGCGGCTCGATTTCGGTCGTCCGCCCGCGCCCCATGCCAAAGATGAACTCGCGCGGGCGGCCCGGCTGATATATACAGCGCGCTCCGCGCCGGGGGAGGGCGACGCGGCCCCGCGGGAATGGCCCGCAAACACGACCGGAGCACACCGATGACCGCCAGTCCCTGGACGCCCGAAAGCTGGAGAACGAAGCCCATCCAGCAGGCGCCAGTCTATCCCGATCTCGCGGCCCTCGCCGATGTCGAGCGCACGCTCGCCGGCTATCCGCCGCTCGTGTTCGCGGGCGAGGCGCGCAAGCTCAAGCGCACGCTGGCGAAGGTCGCGGCGGGCGAGGCTTTTCTGCTCCAGGGCGGCGATTGCGCCGAGAGTTTCGCCGAACATTCCGCCGACAACATTCGCGACTTCTTTCGCGTGTTCCTGCAAATGGCGGTGGTGCTGACCTTCGCCGCGGCGATGCCGGTGGTGAAGGTGGGCCGCATCGCCGGCCAGTTCGCCAAGCCCCGCACCAATCCGACCGAGAAGATCGGCGGCGTCGAATTGCCAATCTACCGGGGCGACATCGTCAACGACACGGATTTCACGGAAAAGGCGCGCACGCCCGATCCCGCGCGCCAGATCGAGGCCTACCGCCAGTCCGCGGCCACGCTGAATCTGCTGCGCGCCTTCGCCTGGGGCGGCTACGCCAATCTCGAGAACGCGCACCGGTGGATGCTCGGCTTCGTGAAGGATTCGCCGCAGTCGGGCCGTTATCAGGAACTCGCCGACCGCATCACCCAGACGCTCGCCTTCATGCGGGCCATCGGCCTCGACCCCGAGGAGCACCAGGAGCTTTCGCGGACGGATTTCTACACGTCGCACGAGGCGCTGCTGCTCGGCTTCGAACAGGCGATGACGCGCGTGGATTCCACCAGCGGCGACTATTACGCGACCTCCGGCCACATGCTGTGGATCGGCGACAGGACGCGGCAGTTCGATCACGCCCACGTCGAATATTGCCGCGGCGTGAAAAACCCCATCGGCCTCAAGTGCGGCCCCTCGCTGAAACCCGACGACCTGTTGCGTCTCGTCGACGCGCTCAACCCGGAGAACGAGCCGGGACGGATGACGCTGATCACCCGTTTCGGCTCCGAGAAGATCGGCGATCACCTGCCGGCCCTGATCCGGACGGTCGAGCGCGAGGGGCGCACGGTGGTGTGGATCTGCGATCCGATGCACGGCAACACCATCACCGCGAACAATTACAAGACCCGGCCGTTCGAGCGGATCATGGACGAAATCCGCAACTTCTTCCTCGTGCATCAGGCGGAAGGCAGCTACGCGGGCGGCGTGCATCTCGAGATGACCGGCAAGAACGTGACGGAATGCACGGGTGGCGCGCGAGCGATCTCGGAAGTCGAACTTTCCGACCGCTACCACACCCATTGCGACCCGCGGCTCAACGCCGAACAGGCGATCGAGGTCGCCTTCCTCGTGGCGGAACTGCTCAAGGACGAACGGGGCCGCCCGGCGCGGCCCGCAAAGGCGGCGGAGTAAAACCGCGGCGAATCTGCCATGATGCCCGCGCGCCGCCTCCGAGCGGCGCGTGTGTGTCGGGAGCCGCAAGCAAGGCAGGGGCAGCCCATGGATCGTATTTATCCCGCGTTTCTCAATTCCTGCGCGGGTTTTTCCTACGCGCTGCGAACCGAACGGGCCGTGCGCCAGGAATTCGCGGTGTTTCTGGCGGGGCTGCCGCTGTCCTTCGTCGTCGCCGAGCAGGGCTGGCTGCGTCTCGCCCTGATCCTGTCGCTCGTCGCCATTCTCAGCATCGAACTGCTCAACACCTGCGTCGAGAAACTGTGCGACCACGTCACCCCGGACCTGCACCAGACTATCAAGGTCATCAAGGACATGGGCTCCGCGGCCTGTTTCTGCGCGCAGGCGAGCGCGGCCGTCGTCTGGGCCATGGCGCTCGCCCTGCGCGCCGGTTTTCTTTGAGCCTGCAAACGCGATATTGCGTTGCCGCAAGGCGGAGAAGCGCGGTCGTGACTATATAAGTCGAAATCGCGGCTGATCCGCGCCACGGATTGTTTCACATGGCTTTGCAATTTCCCTCCGTTTACGTCTCGCATGGTTCGCCCATGGTGTTGCTGAACAACACGAAGGCGCGCGATTTTCTCGCTGGCTACGGGCGTGAGCTTGGCAAGCCAAAGGCCATCCTGATCGCCACGGCGCATTTCGAGACGCGCCGGCCCATGCTCACCGCCGACGCGCATCCGGAAATGATTTATGATTTCGGCGGCTTCCCCCAGCCCCTGTTCGAGATGAGATATCCGGCGCCAGGCGATCCGGGCCTCGCGGCGCACGCCTCGAAACTGCTAGCCGACGCGGGCATTCCCGCCGCGCCCGTGGCGGGGCGGGGCTATGATCATGGAACCTGGGTGCCGCTGAAGCTGATGTATCCCGCAGCGGACGTTCCCGTGGTGCAATTGTCGGTGCAGCCCGGCCTCGGCGCCGAACATCACGCCGCCATGGGCGCCGCGCTGGCGCCGCTGCGCAAGGAAGGCGTGCTGGTCATGGGCTCCGGTTCGATGACGCACAACCTCGGCGAACTCATGCGCGGGCGCCGCGAACTCGACGCGCCAGCGCCGGCGTGGGTGACGGAATTCGGCGAGTGGATGCACGAGCGCATCGAGGCCGGTTCGCTCGAGGATGTCGTCGCCTGGGACGAGCGCGCGCCGCACGCGCGGCGCAACCATCCGAGCGAGGAACACTTCCTGCCCCTGCCCTTCGCCATGGGCGCTGGCGGCCCCGGCCACAAGGGCACGAGGGTTCACACGAGTTGCGAATACGGCGTGCTGATGATGGACGCTTACGCGTTCGGATGAGGAACGCGGCGGGTTCTGGCGCGGGGCGCGGCGGACGGCTCGCCAACCGCCCGCTCCGGCGCCATGCGAATGAAACGCTGGCAGGGAACGCCCGCGCCCTCCGCCTTGCCGCGAACCGCCTCCAGCAGTTTCGCCGGCGGGGGCGCGGCTATTCCTCGAACCTTTCCGCTCCTCCCGCGACCCTGCGCGGCGCGATGCTCGCGTCCGGCGTCTTCGCGGCCTCGCCGGAATCCCTGAAACGGTTGACGATGGGATAGCGGCGGTCCCTGCCGAAGTTCTTCCTCGTCACCTTGACGCCCGGCGCGGACTGACGGCGCTTGTATTCGGCGACGTAGAGCAGGCGCTCGACCTTCTTCACGGTCTCCACGTCGTGGCCGCGCGCGACGATGCCGGAGACGCGCATTTCCTTTTCCACGAGACATTCGAGAATGTCGTCGAGGATCTCGTAGGGCGGCAGGGAATCCTGATCCTTCTGGTTCTCGCGCAGTTCGGCGGAAGGCGGCTTGACGATGATGTTGCGGGGGATGACCTCGCCGTCCGGGCCGAGCGCGCCCGGGGGCTTCCAGCGGTTGCGCAATTCGCACAGCCGGAAGACCTGCGTCTTGTAGAGGTCCTTCACCGGATTGAAGCCGCCGTTCATGTCGCCGTAAATCGTGGCGTAGCCGACGCTCATTTCCGACTTGTTGCCGGTCGTCACCAGCATGGGGCCGAACTTGTTCGACACCGCCATGAGCAGCACGCCGCGGGCCCGGCTCTGCAAGTTTTCCTCGGTGATGTCGCGCGCCCTGCCCGCGAACAGCGGCGCGAGCACGGCCTCGAGCCCCTCGACGGCGGGCGCGATCGGCAGCGACTCATAACGCACGCCGAGGGCTCTCGCGCAGAGTTCGGCGTCGGCGAGGGATTCTCCGGAGGTGAATTTGTACGGCAGCATGACGCAATGAACGCGCGCGGCGCCGAGCGCGTCGACCGCCAGCGCGGCGCAGAGGGCGGAATCGACGCCGCCGGAGAGACCCATCACGACGCCGGGAAAGCGGTTCTTGTCGACATAGTCGCGCAGCCCCATGACGCAGGCCGCGTAATCGGCCTCGTCGCCCTCGGGCAGCAGGGCGAGCGGCGCCTCGACGCAAACC
>CAISEY010000264.1 GCA_903884435.1 uncultured Hyphomicrobiales bacterium
GGCCCGGCGGCAAGACCATCAGCCTGTGCGAATCCGGCGCCATTCTGAAATACGTCGGCGAGAAAGCCGGCAACGGGCTCTACCCCGCCGATCCCGTGCGGCGCCTCGAGGTCGATCAGTGGTTGTTCTTCGGCTCCGCCACCTTCACCACGCTCGCCCAGCAATTCGGCCAGTGGGTCAAGCGCTCGCCCGAAAAGGTGCCGCAGGCCATGTCCCATTACACCGCTGTTCTGAAGGATATGTTCGAAACGCTCGACCGTCATCTCGGCGAGAACGAATATGTCGCGGGCGCCTTCTCCGTGGCGGACATTTCCATGTATCCCGACACGCATCTGCATGGCGTGCAGGACATCGGCCTTGGCGACTACCCCAACGTGAAGCGCTGGCACGACGCCATCGAGGCGCGCCCGGCGACGAAACGCGCGTGGGGCCCGCACGAATAAGGCGACAATTCGCGCCCTTGCCCCGCGCCTCGCGCGGGGCGATACAGCGCGGGCAAACATCCACGCGGAGGAGCATGCCTTGGCCGGCGCGAGCGAACGGAATCTGAAGATCGCCATCATCGGCGCGGGCATGGGCGGCCTTTGCGCCGCCGTGGCGCTGCGCAAGCGCGGCTTCGAGGTGCATGTTTATGAACGCGCGCCGCAACTGGGCGAATATGGCGCGGGCCTCCAGCTCGGGCCGAATTGCTTCAAGGTCTTCCGCGGCCTCGGCATGGAACGGCAATTTCGCGCCAATGTTTTCGAGCCCACCAACATGGTCTCGATCAAGTGGGACGACGCCAGCCTGCGCTATCGCGAGCCGATGAAGGGCTATTACGAACCACGGTTCGGCGCGCCCTACACGCTCGCCCATCGCGGCGACCTGCATCGTCTGTTCCGCGAGGAATTGCCGGAAAATTGCGTCAGCACCGGCAAGCATTGCACCGGCGCCCACGCCCGCGGCGACACCGCCGTCGCGACCTTCGCGGACGGAACCGAAGTCGAGGCCGACGTGCTCCTCGGCGCCGACGGCATCCGCTCCGCCATCCGCCAGCAATTGTTCGGCGCCGACCAGCCCCGCTACACGGAACAGATGGCCTGGCGCGCCATCGTGCCCATCGATTGCGTGCCGCGATCATTCGGTCCGAACGGATCGACGACGCTCGATCCCGCCGAATATCATGGCTGGCTCGGCCCCAACGGCCACGTGATCTGCTACCCCATCGGCGACGGCTCGCAACTCAACATTTTCGGCGGCCACGTCAGCGAGGACTGGGTCGAGGAATCCTGGACCGCGCCATCCAGCAAGGAAGAACTCATCGCCGCGCACGACGGCTGGAACGAGGCGCTGATCCGAATCTACGAAAACGTCGGCGACGTTTTCAAATGGGGCATTTTCGACCGCGACCCGCGCCCCGAATGGCGCGTCGGCCGCGTGTGCCTGCTGGGCGACGCCGCCCATCCCACGATGCCGACGCTGGCGCAGGGGGCCAACATGGCCATCGAGGACGGCTGGGTCATCGGGGCCTGTCTCGACCGGCATCGCGACAATCCGGAAGACGGATTGCGTGAATTCGTGTCGAAGCGCCAGCCGCGCACCGCGCGCGTCACCCTGCAATCGCGCCAGCAATTCGCCAACAACCGCATGGTGCCCCCGCCCATGCCGTTGTCGCGCGACTGGATTTTCGAACACGACGTGACGAAGGACTGATCGCTACTTCGCCGCGCGCGTCGCCTCGAACGAGGGAACCTTCGCCGCGAAGGCGTCGAGCCAGGCGACGAGTTCGGGATGTTTCGCCCGCCACGTTCCCCCGTGGCGCAGGTCGAGGAATCCGAGCGCGCAGGCGAGCGAGATCGTGCCGGCGTCGGCGTCCGTCGCGGGCGGCGCGGATTCGAGATACGCCAGCGCGCCGTCGATCTTCGCCTGCTGGTGTTCGAGCCAGCGCGGCGAATGCTGGTGCGGCTCGCGATAACGGCTCTCGTAGCCAATGAGAATCGTCGCGTCCATGAGCCCGTCGGCGAGCGCCTCGAGCGTCAGCACGCGAAACCGCGCGGCGGTCTCCGTCGGAATGATCTTTCCGCCGCCGGCGAGATGATCGAAATATTCAAGGATGACGACGCTGTCGAAAAGCGCGGTTCCGTCCTCCAGCACCGCCACCGGAATTTTGTTGAGCGGATTGTTCTTGCGCAGCGCGTCGTCCTTGTCCTCGTGCGCGTCGAGGAACACGACGCGACCGGACAGGCCCAGATGCGCGGCGGCGATGCGGCACTTGCGGACGAAGGGTGAGGCGGGAACCATGCGCACTTTGATCATCGGCTGCTCCTGAAGAACGGGAGCCGCGAGTGTGCGACGCGCGGCCCGCCCCGCGCAAGTGCGCCATCGGACCTTCAGGTCGACCGCGTCGGGTCCCCCGCCCTTCCGGCGAGCCTCATTCGCCGGCGAGCCAGTCCACGCGCCAGGCCGCGCCGCGCCCCCGCGCCATCAAGGCCGTGAGGAACGGCAGAATCGCGCGAGCCTCCTCCTCAAGTACGTGCGGCGGGTTGATGACGACGAGTCCCGAACCCGCGAGCGGCCCTTCGGACGGCGCCTCCACGTCGAGTTCGAGGCAGAGAACGCGCCGCAAGCCATCCCTGACGAGGCTCGCCTTGAACGCGCCGACCGCGGGCAAGTCCTTGCGCGGATACCAGGCCATGAACGTGCCCGTGCGCCATTTCGCCCACGCGCCGGCCAGCGCGGTCGAAAGGCGCGGGAATTCGTCCGGCTCCTCGAAGGGCGGATCGACCAGCACGAGGCCGCGTCGCTCCGGCGGCGGCACGAAGGCGTTCAGCGCCATGTAGCCGTCCATGTTCAGCGCCTTGACACGGCGGTCGCGGCCGATCGCCTTGCCGAGCGATTTCGCGTCGGCCTCGTGCAATTCGCAAAGGACGAGCCGGTCCTGCGCGCGCAGCAGCCGTTGCGCCTGCACGGGCGAACCGGGATAGAGCGCCCGCGCGTCGGCGCTGGCGAGGCCGGCGGCCTTTATGTAGGGCGAGAGAAGGTCGCGAACCGCGTCCGGCGGCGCCGCGTCGATCAGCAATCCCGCGCCGCCGCGCCACTCGCCGGTGCGTCGCGCCTCGTCCGCCGTCACGCGGTACATGCCGGCGCCCGCGTGAGTGTCGAGATAGCGCAACAGCGCGTCCTTGCGCGCGAGATAGACGAGAACGCGCGCCAGCAGCGCGTGTTTGAAAACATCCGCGAAATTGCCGGCGTGATAGACGTGGCGGTAATTCACGCGGGCGCTAGCGGATCGGCGGGACGCGGATTTCGCGCGAGCGGCAGGAATTGCGCGCGACCTCCGGGCAGGGCCTGAAATCGCGCAAGTCCTTCGTCATGCAGATTCGCACTTCCTGCAGGACGCCGCGCACGCAGCCAACGGCCATCATGCCGGGCCGCAGCCGCGGATTGGCCTCCTCGAAGGCGCGGGTGATATCGGACGGGCCGACCCGCTCCTCGCTCTTGAGGTTCTCGAACTCCTTCGGTATCCGCACCTTCTCGCGGGCGAATTTCACGTCGGAGAAATATTCGTTCGCCGGCTTGCCCGAACAGGTCCCGTGCTTGCGCCATTCGTAACGGGCGAGCCCCTCCTCGGGGAAAAGCCCCTTCGCCACGTCGAGCGCCGCCCGCGTCGGCGGACGCGCGGAGGCGTCGCAATCGCTGGGAAAGCCGCGCTCGTATTGCGGCCAGAGACCATGAACGACGAATCCGAGGTTCGAGCCGATCTGGCACTGCGACCCGGAGCCGCCGCGCTCGTTGGTGGAGCAGAAGCCGGACGACCAGGACAGCGACAACACGTAGAAATCGAAACGTCCGGTGGAGGGCGACGAACCGCGCCTGAACACGGAGCCCTGTTGCGGCGGCGAGGCGTCCGCGTCGGGGGCGGCGTCTGGCGCGGACGGACGGGCGGGGGCCGGATTTTCGGGCTGGCCGCAGCGGTCCAGCACGCAATCGTCGTGGCGCGCCGGCGGCCGGCGGAACTGCGCGTCGGCGGTGGTCGCGCCGCCCGCGACGGCGAACAGGGCCGCGAAAAAAGCGACCGGAAGACGCTTGAAAGCAGGCACTTCGAAACTCCCTAGAAAAATCAGGGGCGCGCCGCCTTGCAATTCCGCCCGTACGCGTAGTTGCGGTCGAGGCCGACGACGCACCAGTCGACGCCCCAGTTGTTCAGGGGGCTTGGATTGAGGGTTGGCCAGAGGCCAAGCGTGACGGATTGCGCGACGCTGCGGATGGCGTCCGCGCCCGTCATGTCCATGTCCTCGCCGACGGCGTAATAGACGGCGCGCGTCCGGCTGTCGTTCATGGCGGCGCGCGCCTCGCAATAGCGGCGCGGAATGTAATCGAGGCCAGTCGAGCGGAAACCGGTTTCGCGAACCTTGTCGAACCCCTGAATTCCGAGGCCGGATTTCCAGTAATATGATTCGCGCTGTTCGAAGCGCGACTGGACGAAGGACAGAACGGAGGGATCGTCGCACTTCGGCAGAAGCGCTTGCCAGGGCAGATAGCGCTGCTCCGCCGGCGTCAGGGGACGCGCGTTCGCGATCGACGCGACCGTCGCGGCGCCAGCCAGCGCGCACAATCCCGCCAGAAGGCCAATAATTCCCGTCCGCATCGCGCTCTCCACCGGTTCCGGGGGCAAAATGCGTCGCGGGACGGGCCCGGTCAAGGGCGCGCGCGCGCGCCGGAAGCCGCGGACCGCGTCTGTGCACCGAAACATTGCGGAAGGGCGACCGGCCCCGAGGCCGGACCGCCGGTTTCAGGGGCGAAACCGGAGCCGCGGCGCCGAACGGAAAATGGCCCGAAAGCATTTTTAACAGGGAGCCACCAGCGCGACCGGTCTTGTAATTACGCTGCGACACGGGCAAATTCCAGTCTGGAAGAGTTGCGGTCGGGCGCATTTCGAATCGGGAAACGGGATGTCGGCGGCCGTCGTGACAGACGATCAATACAGGCCTTTGCGGAACGAATTTCGCGTGGGCGCGTGGATCGTCGCCGGTCTTGTGTTCATGTTGTTCGGGGTTGGCCCCAACACGGCCCTGTCGCTGCTGGCGGGCGTCTTGCTGGTCGTTGGCGTCACGAGGCTCTGGCGACCGGGAGAACCCCCGATCCTGCTGTTGTCTTCCTGAATCAGTGGGCGCAGGCCACGTTTGGCCTGTTTTACGCGAACTGGCTGGACATCGAGGTCGATCAGGTCGGCAGGCTTGGCGGCCATCAGGAATTCGCCGTCATCCTGTCAATGCTGGGCCTGCTGTTCCTGACGATCGGACTTCGCGCCGGCGCGGGCAGCGCGCATCCGGGCATGGCGGCGCGGGCCCGCCGGATCGTCATGGCCCACCCCCCCGCGACATGGCTTCGGCTTTTTCTCTGCACCTGGATATTCGGCGCTGTTTGCGTCGCCATGGCGACGCAGGTTCCCGGCCTGTCACAACTCCTGCTGGCGTTCGCGGCGATGAAATGGACCGGCTATTTCATGCTCACCTATGTGACTTTCCTGCGGCCGGACGTGAAGCGGGGCCCCTGGCTGGCGATCTTTCTCTGTGAATAGGCGTGGAATAAGGACCCCGTTTTGGGGGTGATCGGCGTCCAATCGGGACCCCCGGAACGCGGGCCCAGATAGGCTTCCTGATTTTCAGGGGGCCTGGATCGAGATGCTGGTCGTGGAGACGATTGCCAAA
>CAISEY010000265.1 GCA_903884435.1 uncultured Hyphomicrobiales bacterium
CCAAGCGCGTCGGCGGCGGCATCCAGGACTTCGACGCGATCAAGCTGATGAAGTTCGGCGCGTCCTGAGGCGTCAGCGCCCGCTCCAGCCCCGCGACACGGCGTCGATCCAGCCGCGTTGCGGGGCGACGAGCGCGCCTTGCGTGAGCTTGCCGCAGCCCTTGCCGTTCGCGCCTTCCGCCCAGTCCACGATGGCGACGACCGTGTCGCCGGCCTCCGTGAACACGGGGCCGCCGGAATCGCCCTCGCAGGCGCCGAAGCCGCCGCGCTCGGGATCCTCCGCCCACAGCAGGATCGCGGACAGCGGGGCGCGCGCCGCGAGCGTTCCCGCGCGCAACACGCCGGCGCTCGGGCCCACGCGCTCGCGCGTCACGCCAAATCCGGCGATCCGGAACCTGTCGCCGACGGAGATGGCGCGGCCCGCGTCGAGCGGCGCCGGGTGGAACCGCGCCGGCAACGGCGTGGCCGAGCGCACGAGGGCGAGGTCGATCGAGCGTTCGCGCGTGCGCGCCGCGTTGGCGCGATATTGCGGATGCGTCGCCACCGCGGCGACGGACAGCAGCACGGGTTCGCCGCCGTCGCCGCGAAAATGAACGCGCGTTTCGCCGGCGAGGCCGACGCAGTGCGCCGCCGTGAGAACGATGTCTCGCGCGACGACGACGCCCGAACAGATGCCGGCGCCGGCGCCGCGAGTCGAGCTTTTCAGCACCATCACGACGTGGGGCGCGAAGGCGCCGCCGTCGGACGACGCGCCCACGAGCGCCTTCGCGTCGTGGACGCAAAGCGCCGCGGCGAAAGCCAGCGCGCCAATTCCCAGTTTCATCGAGATTTCTCCGAGGGGATGCATAGCCCATGACTTCAGGAGTTCCAATGACGCCGATCCTGCTCGCCGGGCCGGCGGCCGAACCCGTCTCGCTCGCGGAGGCGAAGGCGTGGATGAGGATCGACGCGGACGACGAGGACGATCTCGTCGGCGCCCTCGTCACCAGCGCCCGGCTGATCGTCGAAAGCGCGACGCGCCGCTTGTTGATGACGCAGTCCTGGCGCCTCTCGCTGGACGGCTGGCCGAGGGGGAACGTCGTGCGTGTTCCGCTCGCGCCGTTTCAAAGTCTCGCGGGTTTGCAAATTTATGATTCCGCCGGCGCGGCGCGACCGGTCGCGGCGTCCTCGTACACGCTCGACGCGGCGCCCGACGCCGCGCGAATTCTCTTCACCGCGGCGCCGCCCGCGCCGGGCGCGGCCGCGGGGGGAATCGCGATCGACGTCGTCGTCGGTTATGGGGATCGCCCGCGCGACGTTCCGGCGCCGCTGCGACAGGCCATTCTCGCGCTCGCCGCGCGCTGGTTCGAGGATCGTGGCGATGTCGCGAGCCCGCTTGCGCGCGAACCGCTGCCGGCCTCCGTCGCCGCGATGATCGCGCCCTGGCGCCGCCCGAGGCTCGCATGAGCGCGGTCCCTCCCATCGGCCGCAGGCGGCATCGCCTTCTTGTCGAAATCGCGGTCGACGCGCCCGACGACAACGGCGGCGTCCAGCGTTCCTGGGCCGCGGCCGGGGCGATCTGGGCGTCCATCGAACCCGTCCGGCTCGCCGGCGGGTTCGCCGCCGCGCGCGCGGAGCAGATCGTGACGCATCACATCGTCTTTCGACGGCGCGACGGCCTGACGGGCGACGCGCGGCTGCGAGAGGGAGATCGGGTCTTCCGGATCGTCGCGATCGAGGACGTTGACGACGCCGCGCGCTTCCGGCGCGCCCAGTGCGAGGAGATCGGGCCATGAGCGCATCCGCCATTGTCGCGCTGCGCAAGGCGATCCGCGACCGCCTGACCGGCGACGCGTCGCTGCGCGGGATGCTCGGCGGCGCGCGCGTCTTCGACGAGGCGCCGCGCGGAACCGAGCCGCCCTACGTCGCCTTTGGCGACGCGCGGACGCGCGACTGGTCGACGGCCACCGACCGCGGCGCCGAACACGTCGTCGCGCTCGACGTCTGGTCCGCGCAACGCGGCGAACGCGAGGCCCTGTCCATCGCGGCGCGCGCGCAAGACCTGCTCGACGACACGGCGCTGACCCTGGAAGGGCATCGCCTCGTCAACCTGCGTTTCGTCCAGATCGAGACGCGGCGCGAAAACCAGGGACGGTTCGCCCGCGCGAGTCTGCGCTTTCGGGCCGTGACCGAGGCGCCCTGACGCCAGCATTCATTCAAGACACGACGGAGAGTTTCATGGCCGCGCAAAAAGGCAAGGATTTGCTGCTGAAAATCGACGACGGGACAGGCGCCTTCGTCACCGTCGCCGGCCTGCGCACCCAGCGCCTCGCGCTCAACGCGAACACGGTGGACGTCACGCACGCGGAGTCGAGCGGCCGGTGGCGGGAGTTGCTGGCGGGCGCCGGCGTGCGACACGCGAGCGTCGCGGGCACGGGCGTGTTCAAGGACGAGGCCTCCGACGTTCTGGTGCGCCAGGTGTTTTTCGACGGGCTCGTCCGCGCCTGGCAGGTGGTCGTGCCCTCGTTCGGAATCCTCCAGGCGCCCTTCCAGATTTCCGCGCTCGACTGGCGCGGCGAACACGCGGGCGAGGTGACGTTCGAACTCGCGCTGGAATCCGCCGGCGTCGTTTCCTTCACCGCGATCTGAGGGCGTCATGGCGAACAGACATCGCGGCGAGATCGAGGCCGAGCTTGGCGGTCGCAAGTTTATTCTGTGTCTCACGCTCGGCGCCCTCGCCGAACTCGAGCACGCTTTCGGCGCCGGTGATCTCGTCGGTCTCGCGCGCCGCTTCGAGGAGGGACGACTCTCCGCGCGCGATCTCATCGCGATCATCGGCTGCGGCCTGCGCGGCGGCGGCGCCGCGCTCACCGACGACGAAGTGGGAAATCTTTCGATTCCGGATGGATTGCATGGCTATGTCCGCGTCGCCGCGTCGCTCCTCGCGGCGACGTTTGGCGCTGGTCCCGAAGGGGACGACGCCGCTTTCCCTCCGGAGCCGCGGGACGCCTGAGCTCGAAGGCAGCCTCGATGGAAAGCGCGCGTTCCTCCCCCGCGCCCTTTCCCTGGGACGAGGCGATGGCCTTTGGATTCGGCGTCCTGCGGCGCTCTTCCCGCGAGTTCTGGGCGATGACGCCGCGCGAACTCGCCAGCGCCGCCGGCGCGATCTTCGGCGAGCCGCGCGAACCCTTCGCGCGATCGACGCTCGTGGCGCTGATGCGCGCCTTTCCCGACAAGCAGGAGAATTCCGCATGACGCCAACCATCGCGCCCTTCGCCGCGCAGGATCTCGCCCAGGTGCGCGTGAGCCTCGACGCCATCGGCGTCTCCGCCGACAAAGTGTCGAAAAGTCTCGCCTCGGCGTTCACGAACGCCATCGCGTCCGGCAAGGCCTTCGACCAGACCTTGCAAAGCGTGGTGCTGAGTCTTTCGAAAGTCGCGCTCAACGCGAGCCTCAAGCCCCTGCAGGAAGGAGTTTCGACGGCGCTCGGCGCGGCTCTTTCCGGCGCGGTTGGCGGAGCGACGTCCATCACCCCCTTCGCCGACGGCGGCGTCGTTTCGAGCCCGACGTTTTTCGGGTCCGGGGGCGGCCTTGGCCTCATGGGCGAGCGCGGGGCGGAAGCGATCGTCCCGCTTTCGCGGGGCCCCGACGGCAAGCTTGGCCTCGCCGCGCAAGGCGAAGCCTCGCGGCCCGCGAACGTCACCATCAACATCAGCACCCCCGACGTGGATTCGTTCCGGCGCTCCGGCGTGCAGATTTCCGGCGCGCTCGCCCGCGCCGTCGCGCGCGGCCAGCGCGGATTGTGATGGGCCAGAGACGGGAGATCGGGAAATGACGGCCTTTCACGAAACGCGCTTTCCCCTCGACATCGCGCTGAACAGCCACGGCGGCCCCGAGCGGCGCACCGACGTGGTGTCGCTCGGCTCGGGCCGCGAGGAGCGCAACGCGCGCTGGGCCCATTCGCGCCGCCGTTACGACGCGGGTTACGGCGTCAAGACGCTCGCCGCGCTCTCCGCCGTCGTCGCCTTCTTCGAGGAGCGGCGCGGCATGTTGTACGGATTTCGCTGGCGCGATCGCGGCGATTTCAAGTCCTGCGCGCCCGACGCGTCGCCCGGCCCGCTCGACCAGGCGATCGGAAATGGCGACGGCGCGACGGCGTCCTTCCAGCTCGTGAAGACCTATGGCGCTGCGTTCGCGCCCTGGGTCAGGACCATCGCGAAGCCCGTCGAGGGCTCGGTGCGCGTCGCGGTCGCCTCCGTCGAGAAAGTCGCCGGCGTTGATTTCGACGTGGACCCGGCGACCGGCCTTGTCGCGTTTCTCCCCGGTCATGTTCCCGCGGCGGGCGCGCGCGTCACGGCGGGCTTTCTCTTCGACGTGCCCGTGCGCTTCGACACGGATTTTCTCGACATCGATTTCGCCGCTTTCGAGGCGGGCGAAATCCCGCGCGTTCCCCTGATTGAAATCGTTCCCTGAGAGGCGATCATGCGCAACCTGTCTCCCGCCTTCGCCGCGAGTCTCGCCGGCGGCGCGACGACCCTGTGCCATTGCTGGCGCCTCGCGCCGCGAGAGGGCGCGCCGTTTGGCTTCACCGATCACGACCGCGACATCGAATTTGGCGGCCTCGTCTATTCCGCGACGAGCGGCCTCGAGGCGGGCGCGCTCGAGACCAGCCTCGGCTTCGCCATCGGCGGCGGCGAGGTGACGGGCGCGCTGGCGTCCGCCGCGCTGACAGAGAGCGATCTGGCGGGCGGGCGCCACGATGGCGCGACGCTCGAGATCTGGCGCGTCGACTGGAGCGATCCACGCTCGCGTCTGTTGCTCGACGTGGGAACTGTCGGCGCGGTGCGTCGCTCGGAATTCGCCTTCAACGCGGAGGTTCGTTCCCTCGCCCATGAATTCGACCAGCCGCGGGGCCGCCTGTATCAGGCGGGCTGCGACGCCGATCTTGGCGACGCCCGCTGCCGCGTCGATCTCGCCTCGCCCCTGTTTCGCGCGGCCTGTTCGATCGTCGCGACGGATGGGCGGCTGGAAATGACCATTGACGCGGCGGGCTTCGCCGACGGGTGGTTCACCGGCGGCGCCGCGCAATTCGTGTCCGGCGCCAACGCGGGCCTGCGCGCATCGGTCAAAACCCATCGCGCCGTCGCGACGGGCGCCGTCGTGTCCTTGTGGACCGCCATGGCCGCGGCGCTGGCGCCAGGCGACGCGCTGGTTCTCACGGCGGGTTGCGACAAAAGCTTCGCGACATGCCGGACGAAATTCGCCAATGGAGACAATTTCCGCGGTTGTCCGCACATGCCCGGCAACGACGTCGTGATGTCTTATCCTCATGCAACGGACGCGCCGATGGACGGCGGGAGCCTGTTCCGGTGAGTGGCGCGCGAACGGACGCCATCGTCGCGGAGGCGCGGCTCTGGATCGGCACGCCCTACCGGCATCAGGCCTCGCTGCGCGGCGTCGGCTGCGATTGCCTCGGCCTCGTGCGCGGAGTCTGGCGCGCCGTCGTGGGCCCGGAGCCCGAGCGGCCCGGGGCCTACTCGCCCGACTGGGCGGAGGCCTCCGGCGAGGAGCGCCTCGCGCGCGCGGGGGAGCGGCATTTCATCCCGATCGAGCCAGCGCTGTTCGCCGCGGGCGACGTTCTGCTGTTTCGCTGGCGCGGCGGCGCGCCCGCCAAACATCTGGGAATCGCGTCCTCGCCCACAAGGATGATCCACGCGCACGACGGCGCCAGCGTCTGCGAGGTCGCGCTCACGCCCTGGTGGCGCCGCCGCCTCGCCTTCGCCTTTCGCTTTCCAGACCAGGCGGCCTGATCGCCGCGCCCTCCAGACGGACTCTCCGACATGGCGACATTAGTGCTTCAGGCGGTTGGCGCCGTCGCTGGCGAATTCATCGGCGGTCCCATCGGCGCCGTGATCGGTCGCGTCGTTGGCGCGACAGCCGGCGCCTTCATCGACCAGCGGCTTTTTGGCGGCAATGGCGGCAATCGCGTCGGGCCGCGGCTGACGACGCTCGCGGGCGTGACCTCCACGGAGGGCGCCGCGATTCCGCGCGTGTTCGGACGCGCGCGCGTCGGCGGCCAGATGATCTGGGCGACGCGTTTCGAGGAAACCGTGACGGTCGCGCGCGCGGGCGGCGGCGGCGGAAAGGGCGGGGGCGGCGGCTCGAAGACCACCACCTACAATTATTTCGCCAATTTCGCGATCGGACTCTGCGAGGGGCCGATCGCCGGCGTGCGGCGCGTTTGGGCGGACGGCAAGGAGCTCGATCTCACGCAATTCGTCATGCGCGTGCATCCGGGCGGCGAGGACGCGGAGCCGGATCCGCTGATCGTCGCGAAGGAGGGCGAGGAAAACGCGCCGGCCTATCGCGGCCTCGCCTATGTCGTGTTCGAGCGCATGGCGCTGGCGGATTTTGGCAACCGCGTGCCGCAACTCGCCTTCGAGATCGTGCGCCCGGTCGATGGCGTGGGCAAGATGATCCGCGCCGTCGATCTCATTCCCGGCGCGACGGAATACGCCTACGCGACGAGCGCCCTCACGGACGTTCTGGCGCCCGGCGTCTCGCGCGGCGAAAACCGTCACCAGCTTTACGCGCCCAGCGACATGACGGCGTCTCTCGACGCGTTGCAGGCTTTGTGTCCCAACCTTGAAAGCGTGGCGCTCGTCGTCGCCTGGTATGGCGACGACCTGCGCGCGGGACAGTGCTCCATCGCGCCCCGCGTCGAGCGCCGCGACAAGATCGTCGCGGGCCAAATCTGGCAAGTCGCCGGTTACGACAGAAATTCGGCGGCGGAGGTTTCCCGCGTCAACGGCGCGCCGGCGTTTGGCGGCACGCCGCCGGACGATGTCGTGGTCTCGGCGATCCAGGAGTTGAAATCACGCGGCCTCAAGGTGGTCTTCTATCCATTCGTGATGATGGACATTCCCGCCGGCAACGGGCGCCTCGACCCGTGGACGGGCGGCGCCGGACAGGCGCCTTATCCCTGGCGCGGGCGCGTGACCTGCGAACCCGCGCCCGGTCTGCCTGGCTCGCCGGATGGAACGCCGGCCGCGGCGGCGCAAATCGACGATTTCTTCTCCGGGGGCGACGCGAACTATCGCTCGTTCGTTCTGCACTACGCGAACCTTTGCGCGGCGGCCGGCGGCGTCGACGCCTTTCTCGTCGGTTCGGAATTCGCGTCCCTGACGCGCGTCCGCTCGGCGAGCGGCGTCTATCCCGCCGCCGGCGCGCTCGCCGCGCTGGCGGGCGACGCGAAGTCCATTCTTGGCGCGTCGACGAAAGTCTCCTACGCCGCCGACTGGACGGAATACGGCGCCCATGTCCTCGGCGGCGGCGCGGAAGTGCGCTTTCCGCTGGATGTCGTGTGGGGCTCGCCCGCGGTCGATTTCGTCGGGATCGACGCGTATTTCCCGCTGAGCGACTGGCGCGACGGAACGGACCATCTCGACGCGTCCATCGCGCGTTCGGTGTACGACGTGGATTACCTGCGCGCGCGCGTCGCTTCCGGCGAGGCCTTCGACTGGCATTACCCGGACGGCGCCGCGCGCGAGGCGCAACTTCGCGCGCCGATCGCCGACGGCGCCCATGGCAAGCCGTGGGTCTTTCGTCAGAAGGATCTCGCGGGCTGGTGGTCGAATCCGCATTTCGAACGGATCGGCGGCGTTGAACTCTCCGCCCCCACGGCATGGCCGCCAGCGGGCAAGCCGATCTGGCTGACGGAAACGGGGTGCCCCGCCGTCGATCGCGGCGCCAACCAGCCCAATGTGTTTCCAGATCCGAAATCCTCGGAATCGGCGGCCCCGTATTTTTCACGCGGCTTTCGCGACGATCTCATTCAGGCGCGCGCGCTCGAGGCCGTGCTGAGCCATTTCGATCCCGCCTTGCCCGGCCACGTCGAGGGCGCCAATCCGGTGTCGCCCGTTTATGGCGGGCGCATGGTCGATCCAGCGCGCGTTCACGTCTGGGCGTGGGACGCGCGGCCGTTTCCAGCCTTTCCCATGCAATCCGGGGTCTGGGCCGACGCGGCCAACTGGGAGACCGGCCACTGGATCAATGGCCGCGTCGAGGGCGCCCCGCTCGACTGGCTGGTGAAGGCGATCGTGGAGGCGTCGCGGCCCGGCGCGGCGCCCGTCGCGCGTCCCGCCATCGACGGCTTCGTCGATGGCTACGCGCTCGACCGGATTGTTTCCGCGCGCGCCGCGCTCGAACCGCTCGCGGCGATGTTCGGCTTTGACGGAATCATCGCCGGTGGCGACATCCGCTTTGCTGGCCGGGCTTCGCGCGCCGCCGTGGCTCTCGGGCCGGACGATCTCGTCCCCGCCTCCGACGGCAAGCTCGTGACGCTGACGCGCGCGCAGGAGAGCGAGACGCCTCGGGAAATTGCCCTCACCGTCACGGACGGACTCGCCGATTATCGTCCGGCGACGATTCTTTCGCGCCGTCTCGAGGGCGGCTCGTCGCGGCAGAGCGAGGCCGAGGTCGCTGTGGTCATCGGGCGCGCCGAAGCGCAACGCCTCGCCGATGTCTGGCTCCAGGATTTGTGGACAGCGCGGGAGAGCGCCGAATTTTCGGTGCGTCCCGGCCTTGCCTCGCTCGAAATCGGCGACGCGATTTCGCTGGAAATCGCGGGCGCTCCGCGTTTGTTCCTGATCGAGCGGCTGACGGACGGGCTCGCCCGCGAGGTCGTCGCGCGCGCCATCGAGCCCTCCGTCTACGATTCCGCGCCGCCCGTGTTCACGCGTCCGCCGTCGCCCGCGCCGCGCTTGCCGGGGCCCGGCCTCGTGCGGACGCTCGATCTCGCCATCGCTCGCGGCGATCCCGCCGCGTTGCAGTATGTCGCTGTCTTCGCCGATCCATGGCCCGGCGCCATGGCGCTCTGGCGCGCCAGCGGCGCGGCGACGTTCGATTTCATGAAAATCATCGAGCGCAACGCCATTGCCGGCGCAACCCTCGACATCACGCCGCCGGGCCCGATTGACCGTATCGACCGGGCGAGCGTGTTTCGCGTGTCCGTCCCGGGCGCGCTGGCCTCGATCGACGAGGCGCGAATGTTCGCGGGCCGCAACGCCGCCGCCCTGCGGGGCCCCGACGGCGCGTGGGAAATCATCGCCTTTTCGGGCGCCGAACTCGTCGCGGACGGCGTTTATCGCCTGTCGGGACTGCTGCGCGGCCTCGGCGGCCAGAGCGGTCTCGCCACGCGGACGCTCGCCGCCGGCGCGCCATTCGTGCTGCTCGACGAAGCCGTGACTCCGCTCACGTCGAGTCTCGCCGATCTTGGCGCGCCCGTCCGCTGGCGGGTCGGTCCGGCGAACCGCGACTATTCCGATCCCGCCTGCGTGGAATTCACCGCCACCGCGACGGACCTCGCGCTGAAGCCATGGGCCCCGGTGGCGCCTGCGGCGCGGCGGGCCTCCGACGGCGTCGAGATTACGTTTATCCGGCGCGGACGCGTCGATTCCGACGCCTGGGCGCCGCTCGACATTCCGCTCGGCGAGGAACGGGAGGCTTACGAGATCGACATCCTCCGCGGGGGCGCTGTCGCGCGCACGATTTCGACGTCTGCTCAAGCGGCGCTCTACGCGAACGCCGATGAACATTCTGATTTCGGCGCCGTGCAAACCGCGCTGGATCTGAGAATTTACCAGATTGGCGCGACCGTCGGCCGCGGCTTTCCGCTCGTCGCCACGACGCCCGTGCGCTGAGAGTTTCCGTCCCGCGAGAGGTCCACATGAAGGAGAATTTCAACGCCTGTCTGGCGCTGACGCTCGAACACGAGGGCGGCTACGTCGATCATCCCCGCGATCCCGGCGGACCCACGAACATGGGAATCACCATCGCGACGCTCTCGAGGGCGCTCGGCCGCGCCGCGACCGTCGATGACGTGCGCGGCCTGACTCGTGAAAAGGCCGCCGCGATTTATCGGGAGACATACTGGAATTCGATCGACGGCGACGATTTGCCCGCGGGCGTCGACGCGGTGCTTTTCGACATCTCCGTCAATTCCGGCCCTGTCCGGGCGCTGCGCTGGCGCGACGCCTGCCGCGATCTGCCGCCGGAGGCGCGAATCCGCGCGCTCGACGCGCGGCGACGTTCGTTCTGGCGGGCGCTGTCGACGTTCCGGGTCTTCGGCCGCGGGTGGATGGCGCGCGAGGACGCCGTTCTTTCGACAGCTCTCCGCATGGCCTCCGCTTCGCCAGGCCCCGCGTCCACGCCGGCGGACGCGCGATCGCCAGACTCCCGCCGGCTCGAACCAGCAAGGATATCCAGCATGAAAGGTTATCGCACCTATGTCGCCGCCGCGATTGTCGCGGCGGGCGGAGTCGTCGCGCAGACGGACTGGCTTTCGTTCCTCGCCAATCCCCGGGCGGGTCTCGTCGCGATCGGTTCGGCGGCGCTCATGGCGGTGATGCGCTCGATCACCACCAGCGCCCCTGGCCAGGCGGGCTGAACGCGGCGCGTTCATCCGCCATTCAGGCGCGCGCGTCCATGATGAAAACATGAAACGCGCCGGCCTGATTTTTCTGGCTGCGTCC
>CAISEY010000266.1 GCA_903884435.1 uncultured Hyphomicrobiales bacterium
CCATAGGTATCTTGCTGGCGCAAGCGTAAGGGCGCTACCGACAACGAAAAATACCTTGGGAGGGCTTCATTTCTAATTTGGATTTGCGTGCTCACGCCGCGCGCTTCTCCATCGCGAAGTGTTTCGCGAAATGGGCGGGCTCGGATTGCTCGGCCTGACCTTTCCCGAGGAATATGGCTGCGCTGGCGCGAATTACGTGTCCTACGGCCTCGTCGCGCGGGAGATCGAGCGCGTCGATTCCGGCTACCGCTCGATGATGAGCGTGCAATCCTCGCTCGTCATGTATCCGGTTTACGCTTATGGCGACGCCGCGCAGAAGAAGAAATACCTGCCGAAGCTCGCGACCGGTGAATTCGTCGGCTGTTTCGGCCTCACGGAGCCCGACGCCGGCTCCGATCCCGGCTCGATGACGACGCGCGCCGAGAAAGTCGCGGACGGCTATCGCCTCACCGGGACGAAAATGTGGATTTCCAACGCGCCGATCGCCGACGTGTTCATCGTCTGGGCGAAGTCCGCGGCCCATGGCGGCGAGATCAGGGGCTTCATTCTCGAAAAGGGCATGAAGGGCCTCAGCGCGCCGAAAATCGAGGGCAAGCTGTCGCTGCGCGCGTCGATCACCGGCGAGGTCGTGATGGACGGCGTCGTCGTTTCCGAAGAGCAGTTGCTGCCCGGCGTCGCGGGCCTCAAGGGCCCGTTCGGTTGCCTCAACCGCGCGCGTTACGGCATCGGCTGGGGCGTCATGGGCGCCGCCGAGGATTGCTGGCGTCGCGCGCGGCAATACACGCTCGACAGAAAGCAGTTCGGTCGTCCGCTGGCGCAGACGCAACTCGTGCAGAAGAAGCTCGCGGACATGCAGACCGAGATCGCGCTCGGCCTTCAGGCGGCGCTGCGCGTCGGGCGCCTGTTCGACGAGGGCAGGGCCGCGCCGGAGATGATTTCCATCATCAAGCGCAACAATTGCGGCAAGGCGCTCGACATCGCCCGCATGGCGCGCGACATGCACGGCGGCAATGGCATCCACGGCGAATACCACGTGATGCGCCACGTGCAGAACCTCGAGACGGTGAACACCTACGAGGGCACGCACGACGTGCACGCGCTCATTCTGGGGCGGGCGATCACGGGGTTGCAGGCGTTTTTTTGAAGTCTCCCGGGGTCAGGCCGGGGCGGGTCCGAAGATCTCCTCGACGGTGACTTCGAGGCCCGGCGGATCGAACGGGATCGGCCCCGTCCGGTGGATTATCGTCTCGATTCCCGCGCCTTCGCCGCGCCGGTGATGAACGATCTGCCGTGTCGAGGGGATCACGATCAGATAGTGAGCGATGTGCGGATTGCGAATATAGCGCGTCGGTTTCAGTGTCGCGTCGATGCGCTGGGTCGAGGGCGAGGCGAATTCGACAACGATGACAGGGTTGCCGACCAGTGTCGCTTCGTCGTTCACGGGAGCGCAGCACCGGACGAAGGCGTCCGGTTCGAAGATGGTCTCCTCGTCGACATGGACCGCCATGCCGTCCATGAAGGCTTCGCAGGGCAGACTGCGATCAGCGACCGCGCGCCGGAACGCAAGGTAGGCGCTTGCCTTCACGCGCGCGTGCGACACTGTTTCGCCCTGCATTTCGTGGACGCGTCCGTCCAGCAATTCATACCGCCATCCCTCGGGCTGCTGGTCGTACCAGGCCATGAACTGGTCGGCGGTCATGCGCGGTGGGGTCTGAACTGGCTCGGCCATTTTTGCGCCCGGCGTGAGCCGGCAGGGTAGCACCGGCGGGCCCGGCGGGCAAAATCGCCGCTTCACAAAACTTTACACCGGCGAGACACGACCGCAACGCGGGCGTGAGACCTTGCGTCATGGCGCTTCGACGCCGTGATCAAGGAGTTTTGAAATGTCCGCACCCGAAATCGTTCCTCCCGCCGCTCCGGTCCGCCGCCGGCGCAAAGGCCTGATCGTCGCCGCGGTCCTCGCCGTCACGGCGATTGGCGGTGTAGCCTTCGCCCAGGGGTTCCGCGGCCATCCGGGCTTTGGCCCTCCCGGCTTCATGGGCCACGGCGGCGGCTTCCCCTTCGCCGCGATGGACCCGGCGCAAATCGAAGATCGCGCCGACAAGGCGATCCGCCATCTCGCCATCGAGATCGACGCCACCGCGGAGCAACAGGAAAAGCTGCGCTCCATCGCGAAGGCGCTGGTCAAGGACATGGTTCCCCTGCGCGGCGCGCATATGGAGGCCGCGCAGCGCGCCCGCGCGCTGCTGACCGGAGCCAGCGTCGACGCCGCGGAGGTCGAGAAATTCCGCGCCGAGCAGATCGCCAAAATGGACGCCGCGACGAAGCGCGTCACCCAGGCGCTTGTCGAGGCGGCGAACGTGCTGACCCCCGAGCAGCGCCGCAAGCTCGACGAGCGGTTGCCGCGGCCGGGCAGGGGTCCGGGCCCAGGCTTTGGTCCTTTTGGTCGCGGCGGCTAGATTGCCGGCGTGAGCCAGCGCGTCCTGATGATCGAAGACGATCCGCGGCTCGCCGAGATGGTGAAAACCTATCTCGGCGGCTCCGGATTTTCCGTGGAGATCGCGCCCAACGGGCGCGAGGGCCTCGCGCGCCACGGCCGCGAGGCGTGGGACGCGGTGCTGCTCGACCTGATGCTGCCCGACATGGACGGGCTCGAAATCTGCCGAAAACTGCGCGAAAAAAACGCGACGCCCATTCTGATGCTGACCGCGCGCGGCGACGCGATGGACCGGGTTGTCGGCCTCGAAATGGGCGCCGACGATTATCTGCCCAAGCCTTTCGAGCCGCGCGAATTGCTGGCGCGGCTGCGCGCCATCCTGCGCCGCGCCGGGGCCGGCGCGAAAGGCGATGTGTTGCGCTTCGGGCGGTTGTCGATCGACGCGGGCGCCATGCGCGCCGAACTCGCGGGGGAACCCTGCGCGCTCACGGGCTACCAGTTCTCCCTGCTGCTCGAACTCGCCCGCCACGCCGGGCGCGTGTTGTCGCGCGAGGCGCTGATGGACCTCGTGCGCAGCGAGAAACTCGACGCCTTCGACCGCTCCATCGACGTGCATGTTTCGCGCATCCGCGCCGTCATCGAGGACGACCCGAAAAAGCCGAAGCGCCTGATCACCGTGCGCGGCGCGGGCTATCTTTTCGCCCGCGCGCAGGATTGAGCCGATGCCGCGTCTGTACCAGTCGATCTACCTGACGATACTCGCCAGCCTGATCGCCGTCGTTCTCGCGGCGGCGGCCATGTGGCGCTTCGCCGGTCCGCGCGGTCCCGTCGGCGAGGGTTCCGTGCTCGCCTCGGAATTCGTCGCGGCGTCGGTGCCGGACGCGAATTTGCCCGAGGCGGAGCAGCAGCGCGCCATCGAGGCGCTGTCGGCGCGGACGCGCGCCGACATCACGCTTTACAACGCCGCCCGCCGTCCGGTCGCTTCCGCCGGCAGACCGACGCCGCCGCCCGATTCGCGCGCCGAGCCGGTGACGATCGCCCATGACAGATATGGCCCCGCGTGGAGCGTGCGCCTGCCCGACGGGCGCTGGATGGTCGCGCGGCTGCCGCGCCCTCTGCCCAATCCCATTGTCGGCCTCGTGGTGTCGCTCGGCCTCGTGGCGGGCATCGTCGCGCTGTGCGCGTTTCCCGTCGTGCGCGGCGTGACGCGACGGCTGGAGCGGCTGCAACAGGGAGTCGAAACGCTTGGCGCGGGCGATTTTCGCGCCAGGGTCAAGGTGGAAGGCAAGGACGAGGTGGCGCAACTCGCCCGCAGTTTCAACGTCGCGGCCGGACGCGTCGAGGAACTCGTCGGCGCGCATCGCATGTTGCTCGCCAACGCTTCGCACGAGCTGCGCACGCCGCTGGCGCGCCTCAAGCTCGGACTCGAACTGTTGCAATCGACCGGCGACGGAAAATATCGCGAGTCGCTGAGCGACGACATTCGCGAACTCGACGACCTGCTCGAGGAAATTCTCGTCGCGAGCCGTCTCGAGACGCTCGCCGGGCCGCGCGAGACGGAAACCCTCGATTTGCTCGCCCTGGTCGCGGAGGAATGCGCCCATTACGACGAGGCGGTCCTCGCCGGCGTTTCCGTCCGGGTATCCGGCGATCCGCGCCTGTTGCGCCGGCTGGTGCGCAACCTGCTCGAAAACGCCCGCCGTCACGGCCAGCCGCCGACGGAAGTCATCCTTCGCGAGGAAGCGGGCAAGGCGGTGCTGGAGGTCGTGGACGCGGGCCCCGGAGTCCCCCCGCCGGAGCGCGAGAGGGTCTTCGAGCCCTTCTACCAGTCGCGTGGCGCCACGCGCGGCAGCGGCCTGGGCCTTGCTCTCGTGCGGCGTATCGCGCGGCTGCATGGCGGCGATGCAAGGGTCGTGGGCGTGGACGGCGGCGGACGCTTCGAGGTCACGCTCGCCATGGCGTAGCGCGCCGCTTGCCGGCCCGGCTGGCGGCGTTTACCGGTGAGGCCGCCCCTCGCGACGATACCGGACCTCCCGATGAACAACGCTCCCCTTGCGAACATCCGCGTGCTCGAACTCGCGCGCATCCTCGCCGGCCCATGGTGCGGGCAATTGCTCGCCGATCTCGGCGCGGACGTGGTGAAGGTGGAGCGCGCCGGCGCGGGCGACGACACGCGGCAATGGGGCCCGCCCTTCGTCGAGGGCGCCGACGGGGAACATCTCGGCGCCGCCTATTTTCACGGCTGCAACCGCGGCAAGCGCTGCGTAGAGGCCGATTTCGAAACGCCGGAGGGGCGCGCCCTGGTCGAGCGCCTCGCCCGCCACGCCGACGTGCTGATCGAAAACTTCAAGGTCGGCGGCCTCGCGAAATACGGTCTCGATCACGCTTCGTTGAAAAAGATCAATCCGCGCCTCGTTTATTGCTCCATCACGGGCTTTGGCCAGACGGGCCCCTACGCGCCGCGCGCCGGCTACGATTTTCTCGTGCAGGGCATGGGCGGCGCCATGCATCTCACCGGTCAGCCCGACGGCCCGCCGTCCAAATCCGGTATCGCGATGGCCGATATTTTCACCGGCCTTTACGCGGCGAACGCCGTGCAGGCGGCGCTGCTGCGGCGCGTGGAAACCGGCGAGGGAGCGTATATCGATTGCGCGCTGCTCGATTCGCAGATTTCGGTGCTTGGCTATCAGGCGCTGAACTATTTCGTCTCGGGCAAGGCTGGCCGGCGCATGGGCAACGGTCATCCCAACCTCGTGCCCTACGATGTTTTTCCGGTCGCGGATGGCGACATCATCATCGCCACGGCCAATGACAACCAGTTTCGCAAACTCTGCGAAATCATCGGCGCGCCGCATCTCGTCCCCGAATATCCCGAGGGCAAGGACCGCGTGAACGCGCGCGCGGAACTCACCGAAAAGCTGCACGCCTTCACGCGAAAATTCACCCGCGCGGAGTTGCTCCCCAAACTCGACGCGGCCTTCGTGCCGGCGGGCCCGATCAACACGCTGGTGGATGTGTTCGACGATCCCCATGTGCAATCGCGCGGAATGCGGCTGAAACTCGAAAATCCGCTCGCGAAAGACGGATTCACGCCCGGCGTGCGCTCGCCCGTGGTGATCGACGGCGCTCCCGCCGCGAGCGCCCGGCCGGCGCCGGCCCTCGGTCAGCACACGCGGGAAATTCTCGCCGATCCCGCCTGGGGCGGGTGAGCGGACCGCGATCTCAAATCTTCCGTGTCGCGGTCAGAAAGCTCACTTCGTCGGGAAAGCCCTTGGGCCGGGTTTTGCCCAGCACGCGAAAATCCGTGCGGGCGAAGATCTCGCGAATGTCGGGCCGGGTGGGAATGTCCGACAGGGCCGCGTCCACGGTCGCCTGCGCCGCGATCAGCGAGACGCCGTTCACGTTGCACAGGCCCTCGAGACGCGCCGCGAGATTCATCGGCTCGCCGATGGCGCTGAAATTCATCTTCTGTCGCGACCCGTAGCTGCCGACGAAGGCGAGGCCGCTCGCCACCGCGACCTTGAAATGCAATTCGCCGTCGCCCCCCGCCGGCGCGCGGTCCGCCTCGATGATTTCGATCGCGGCGGCCAGCGCTCGCGCGGCGTGATCGGGCTGTTCGCCGACGCCGTTCCAGAAGGCGATCACCGCGTCGCCGTCGAACTTGTCGAGACAGGCGTCGAACCGGTCGAGAACCTCCTGCGCGGAGGCGAATTTCTGGTTCAGCGCCTTGATGATCTCGGCGGGCTCGCCCCGGCGCGCGTTGCAATAGGGCGTGAAGCCGCGCAAATCCGCGAAAATCACGGAGATTTCGCGCTCCTCGCCGCCGCCGGCCTCGTCGCGCTCCAGCGCGGCGGCGACGATTTTCGCCGGCAGATAGCGGCCGAACGAGGTGCGAAGGTCGGCGAGCGCGAGGTCGCGCCGCACCGCCAGCGTCATCGTGCCGAACAGGCCGAGCACGCTCACGAGAATCAGCGTGTGGCCCAGCGGAAGCCACAGATGCAGCCAGCGGATGGCGGCGATCTCCACGCCGACAAAGGCGACGACCAGCCCGCCGATGGCGCTGGCGACGGAGATGAACGCGACGGCGCTGGTCGAGAACAGCGCCGGGCGCTTCGCCGGCAAGCGGGTCAGCCGGCGCGTGAGCGCGAAAAACAGCGCCAGCGCCAGCGCCGCCATCACGCCGCTCGCCGCGGCGCGGACCGGCGCGTCCGCGAGAACGGGGGTCGTGGGCGCCAGCGCGCTCTCGACGGCGGCGGCCTGCAACAGCACGCCGGGCACCACGTTGCGCACGCCATAATCGATGTCGAGGCCGCTCGCGGCGCAGGGATCGTCCGGCGCCGGGCGCGCGACGGTCTGCGGCATGAACCGGTCGGGGCCGCGGCGCAGATCCTCGCCGACGATCCCCGTGCCGATCAGCACGTTGCGGCCGCGGATCATGTCCGCCAGCCGCGTCTTGCCGCCGTCCGTCAGCAGGCAGGCGTCGAACCGCTCGACCGTGAGAAGCGGCGCCGAGCGCATGGGCGCGCGCGGAAACAGCAGAAACCGCGACTGGTCGCGGATCGAGAATTCGCCGTCCGGCGGCATCGCCACGAGTTCGGCGAAACCGGCCCCGGTCTGCCCGGAAGGCAGGCGCAGCCGCGTCGCGATGGAGCGGACGACGCCATCGTCCTCCAGTTGCAGGTCGACGACGCCAGTGCCGGCGGGGCCCGCGAGATCGGCGTAAACGTCGGCGGGCCGCACCGTTGGATAGGAGCCCAGAACGACCCGGTTGTTTCCTTCCGACAACAGGGCGCGCATGGGCGCGTCGTAATCGCGCAGGTCCACGCCGGAAATGTCGAGCTTCGAGGGGTCGAGCGCCAGCACGAGATCGAAGGCCACCTTGCGCGCCCCGAGGTCGAGCGCCAGCTGGCCGAGCCGGGCGAGATGCGGGTGATGCAGGGCGCGCGGCGAGGTGAGCCATGGCGGCCGGTCGAGCGAGGCCTGGTCGATCAGCAACACGAAGGTGTTCGGCCAGGCGTCCTCGTCGCGCGCGTCGCGCAGCAAGGCGCGGAGAGATCGTAGAGAACCGCGTTGGGGCCGGCGAGGGCCCCGAAGAACCCGGAGAGGCCGCTGGCCTGTCCGATGGCGGCGGCGGCCGCGATCCCGGCCACGA
Organism: uncultured Hyphomicrobiales bacterium; assembly: GCA_903884435.1. Classification (GTDB taxonomy): domain Bacteria; phylum Pseudomonadota; class Alphaproteobacteria; order Rhizobiales; family Beijerinckiaceae; genus Terripilifer. The sequence continues at coordinate 7,590 of CAISEY010000266.1, forward strand.
CGATGGCGCCGGCGAGTCCCCTTGCCCTCCAGCGGCCCGGAGGACGCGAATTTTCCGCCATCAACTCATTCCCGGCCCGTCACTTCGGAGACGTCGCCGGCTTCAGCCCGCCCCTCGACAGAATGCCTCCGGTTTCGCTCGGCGTCGAGCTCGAGGGACAGACGCCAGCGGCGACCACCTTCGGTCCGCCCGCCTCCGTGTTGACGCCGATGTCGCCGATGCTGACCGAGCCGGCGCCCTCGACGCTGAACGTCTTGCTGGCGCTTTCGTGGCAGAACTTGATGCTTTCGTTTTGTCCGAGGATGATTTTCGCGCCGGGCGCGAGCGGCTTCATCAGCGCCGCCGGCTCCACGCGGCCCGCCGCGATCTGCACCTGCGGCTTGCCCTTCACCGCCGAGATGAACCCGACGTCGTTCCCCGCCATCGCGCCGGCTGACGGCGCGAGGATCAGCGCGAGAACCGCGCTCCGGGTTCGCGAGAAAGTCTTGTGCACGGAAAACATTTTCAGGCTCCGCCTTCTGGCCGCGCAGGGCGCGACTTTCTGGAAATATATCTCAATACAGCACGATTGCCAGGCGCGCGCCGTGCGCTGGCGCACTTTCGCGTTCCTGGCGACGACCGCGTTTCACGCGCGGGGGGAAACTGGTAGAAGGCCCGGCGCGGACGGCGGACCGTTCGCGCCCGCGCGCGGGCGGCGGCGCCCCGCGGCCGGCTCCGTTCCGACGAAAGCATCGACATGAATCTCCAGAGCGCGCTCCGGGCCTTGGGTTCCGCGGGCGAGGAATTGCCCGAGGAGGCGCTCCGCTGGGCGCTGGACAACTGGGACGTCGCCAGCGGCGCCTTCATGCAGGTCCTCGCCCGCTGCGCGAAACAGCTCGGGGAGGCGACCGACGCCGACGTGAACATCGCCCTGTTCGGGCTCCATCTCATGGCGGAAAAGCGCGAAACCCGGGCCTTTCCGCTCGTCTGCGCGCTGGCGCAATCGCCGGAAGGCCTGCCCGCCATCCTCGGCGACACCATGCTGTGGTCGGGCGCCGCGATCCTGATCTCGCTCTTCGACGGCGACGCGAAGGGCCTGCGCTCGATTGTCGGACCGCCCGGCTCCGACGGCCTGCTCAGCGTCAGCGCCTTCGACGCCATCGCCTATCTGACCGCCTCGGGGAAAATCCCGCGCGAGGAGACGCACCACTTTCTGCGCGCCATCCACGACAGCCACGATGACTATCTCGACGTTGAAACCCTCTGGGATTCCTGGGCGACGACGGTAGCCGCGCTTGGCTTCGACGATCTCATGCCGCTGGTGCGCGCCGCGCTGTCGCGCCAGGGTCTCGACCCCGAAACCGTCGATATTTCCGACATCGAGGACATGCTGCGCCTCGCGAAGGAAGACCCGATGGGCCTGTTCGAGCGCGAGGGCACGGCGCCGATCGACGACGCCATCGAAATGCTTCGCCGCATCGACCGCGAGGCGGCGGAAGCCGCGGAGGACGAGGACGGCGCGTTCGACGACGAGGACGAACCCGCGGGACCGGGCAAGCCGCCGGCGATGGCGGAAAACCCCTTTCGCGACGTGGGCCGCAACGATCCCTGCCCCTGCGGCAGCGGCAAGAAGTTCAAGAAATGCTGTCTCGCCGCGTGAGGCGGGCGGTCAGGGGCCCCGGTCGGCGAGACGCGCTCCCCCGGAGGCGCGGCGGCGGAGCCGTCGCCCCTCATTTCATCGTCGGAATCGAGAACTCCGCGCCCGCTTTCGTGCCGCTCGGCCAGCGCGAGGTCACGGTCTTGGTGCGCGTGTAGAAGCGGATGGAATCGGGGCCGTGCTGGTTGAGGTCGCCGAACACGGAGCGTTTCCAGCCGCCGAACGTGTAATAGGCGAGCGGCACCGGGATCGGCACGTTCACGCCGATCATGCCGACCTTGACGCGCGCGGCGAAATCGCGCGCCGCGTCGCCGTCGCGCGTGAAAATCGCGACGCCGTTGCCGTATTCGTGGTCGTTGCAGAGCGCCAGCGCCTCTTCGTATTTCTTCGCGCGCACGACGGAGAGCACCGGCCCGAAAATCTCCTCCTTGTAGATACGCATGTCCTTCGTCACGTTGTCGAAGAGACAGCCGCCGAGATAGAAGCCGTTCTCGTAGCCCTGCATCTTGAAATCGCGGCCGTCGACGGCGAGCGTCGCGCCTTCCCGGATCCCGAGATCGACGTATCCGCGCACGCGCTCCAGCGCCTGGGCCGTGACGAGCGGGCCGTAATCGGCGGAGGAATCGGTGGAGGGGCCGATCTTCAGCGCCTCGACGCGCGGGATGAGCCGCTTCACCAGTTCGTCGGCGGTTTTCTCGCCCACGGGCACCGCGACGGAAATCGCCATGCAGCGCTCGCCCGCCGAGCCGTAGCCGGCGCCGATCAGCGCGTCCACGGCCTGGTCCATGTCGGCGTCGGGCATGACGACCATGTGGTTCTTCGCCCCGCCGAAACATTGCACGCGTTTTCCCGTCGCCGTGCCGCGCGTGTAGACATATTCGGCGATGGCGGTGGAGCCGACGAAGCCGATGGCCTGAATGTCGGGATCGTCGAGCAGCGCGTCGACCGATTCCTTGTCGCCGTTGACGACGTTGAGAATGCCCGGCGGCAGGCCGGCCTCGATCATCAGTTCCGCCAGCATCAGCGGCACGCCGGGGTCGCGCTCCGACGGCTTGAGGATGAAGGCGTTGCCGCAGGCGATCGCGGGGCCGAATTTCCACATGGGTATCATCGCCGGGAAATTGAACGGCGTGATGCCCGCGACGACGCCGAGCGGCTGGCGAATCGAATAGATGTCGATGCCGGGGCCGGCGCCCTCGGTGTATTCGCCCTTCATCAGGTGTGGAACGCCGAGCGCGAATTCGATCACCTCGACGCCGCGCTGGATGTCGCCCTTCGCGTCGGCGATGGTCTTGCCATGCTCGCGCGCCAGAAGTTCCGCCATCTTCTCGTTGTCGCGCGCCATGAGTTCGAGGAACTTCATCAGCACGCGGGCGCGCCGTTGCGGGTTGGTCGCGGCCCAGGCGGGCTGCGCCGCGAGCGAATTTTCCACGGCGGCGCGCACCTCGGCCTTCGTGGCGAGCGGCACTTTGGAGATGATCTCGCCCGTCATGGGCTGGAAGCCATCGGCGAACCGTCCGGACGTCCCCCTGACGTGTTTGCCGCCGATGAAATGGGTGAGTTCGCGCATGGGGTTCCTCTCTGGTTGCCGTCGCCTTGCCGCGCCCGGTCTATCGCCCGTTTAGCCGCCGGGGCCAAGCCAAACCTTTGTCTGGTTCCGCATCGTCTCCCGCGCCTCCGCCCACAGCGCTCGCGTGATCTCGCCCGCCGCGCCGGCGCGGGCGAGCTTCACCGCCTGGCCGGCCCACAGCGACAGAACGTCCGGCGAGCCGGCCTTCGCCGCCGCCGCGCGAAGCTCCTGCGTCAGCGCGTTCTGGACGGGATAGGGCGCGATTTCGTCCTCGAGGGGACGCATGGCGGCCATGAATTCGTTGTCGATTCCGCGCGCGTGCCGGCCCGAAATGGCGCGGGTGAGGCGCGTGGGATCGTCGGGCGCCGTTTCGATGGCGCGCCGCCAGGGCGGGCTGATCGTCGATTCGTCGCAGAGCAGATAGGCCGTGCCGACCTGCGCCGCGCGGGCTCCCAGCATGAGCGCGGCGGCGATCCCGGCTCCGTCCGAGATCCCGCCCGCGGCGATCACCGGCAAATTCACCGCGGCGACGATGGTCCGCGTCAGCGCCAGCGTCCCGATCGAACTTTCCGGCACGGATTTGAGAAACGTGCCGCGATGTCCGCCGGCCTCGAACCCCTGCGCGCAAATCGCGTCGGCGCCGATGTCGGCCCAGGCCCTCGCCTCGGCGACCGTCGTCGCCGTGCCGACGAGGAAGATTCCCCGCGCCCGAAGCGCCTCGGCCTGTTCGCGCGTCAGAATACCGAAGGTGAACGAGGCCGCCGGCGGCGCGCAGTCGAGGATCGCGGCGAATTGCGGCTCGAACGGCTCCGCCCACTGGTTCGGGATCGATTGCGGCGGTAGTCCGTGGCGCTCCCGCCAGGGCGCCAGCAGGTCCATCGCCGCGCGCACCGTCTCCGCCGGCGGGTCGGCGGGCGGCAGGACGAAGAGGTTGACCGCGAAGGGCCGCGAAGTCGCCGCGCGGATGGCGGCGACGCCCTGCTTCAGCTTTTCCGGGGTCGAGCCCGCCGCCGCGAACGAGCCGAGCGCGCCGGTTCGCGACACCGCGATGGCGATCGATTCGGTCGTGGCGCCGAGCATCGGCGCCTGGACGATCGGGATGTCGAGCGCGTTCAGCATGGCTGGTCCCCCGCGCGGCCTATTCGGCCTTGATCCCGGCCGTTTTGATGACTTTCGTCCATTTCGCGGTTTCCGCCTCGACGTGTTCGCCCAGTTCCGCCGGCGTGGTGGGCCAGGTCGCGGCGCCCATGGCCGTCAGTTTCTCCCGGAACCCGGGATCGGCGAGAACCGCTTTGATCTCTCCCGAGAGTTTCGCGACGATGTCCGGCGGCGTCGCCCTGGGCGCGGTGATGCCGACCCAGACGCTGGCTTCGTAGCCCGGCAGGAACTCGCCGAGGGCCGGCACGTCGGGCAAGGCGGGCGAACGCGCGGCGCTCGTCATGGCGATGGGCCGCAGCGCGCCGCTCCTGATGTGTTCTATCGAGGTCGGCAGCGGATCGAACAGAATGTCGAGGCGGGAGTTCAGCAGATCGACGAGAGCGGGAGGACTGCCGCGATAGGGCACGTGGGTCATTTCCGTCCCGGTCATCATCTTGAAGAGTTCGCCGGCGATATGCGCCAGAGATCCGATGCCGCCGGTTCCGTAATTCAGCTTGCCCGGACTGGCCTTCAACAAGGCCAGCAATTCGGGAAAGTTCCTCGCCTTGAGCGTCGGGCTGGCCACGACGACGAGCGGCACGCGGTAAACGCCGCCAACGGGCGCGATGTCGCGCGCGAAATTGAACGACATGTTTTCGAACATCGAGGGATTCGTCGCGTTGGCGACGGTGGCCTGCAACAGCGTGTAGCCATCCGGCGCGGAACGAACGACCTCGCCCGCGCCGAGATTGCCGCTGCCGCCGACGCGATTGTCGATGATGAACGGCTGCCCCAGCCTCTCCGACAGGGCCTGCCCGAGCAGGCGCGCGATGATGTCGTTCGCGCCGCCGGGCGGGAAAGTGACGACGAGGCGAACCGGCCTTGCCGGCCACGACTGCGCGCGCGCGACTGGCGCCAGCGCCACGAACGCCGCGAGGGCCAGCAGCAATCCGGCGAAGGGGCGTCGACAAAGCGGCATTCATGGGTCCTCCCGGCGTCCGTCGCCGGCGCGCAGGTTCGCCGACGCGGCGGGCGCTGGCAAGTGCGTTCCGCCGCGATTTGCCAATCGCCGTTCGCCCCCTATAGTTGAAGCGAAAAATGGGCTGGAAACGGATTTCTCGCATGCTGATCATCAATAACGACGACGTCACCGCGCTGCTGACGATGGACGATTGCATCCGCGTCCAGGAGGAAGCCTTCCGGAAAATCCCGACCGGCGGCGCGATTCACCGGCCGCGCATCGACATGTACGTGCCCTGCGACCGGCCGGACGGCTATTTCCGCTGGGGCACGATGGAAGGCGCGAACGATGGCTTCTTCGCCATTCGCATGAAGTCGGACATCATCACCTGGCCGACCGAACCGGACGGCAACTGGACCGAGGACAAGCATTGCCGCGAGCCCGGCACCTATTGCGGCCTCATCATGCTGGTTTCCACCCGCAACGCCGAGCCGCTGGCCTTCATCAACGACGGCGTGTTGCAGCACATGCGCGTCGGCGGCGGCGCCGGCATCGGCACGAAATACCTGGCGCGCCCGGACAGCCACACGGTGGGCATGCTGGGTTCCGGCGGCATGGCGCGGACCTTCCTGTCCGCCTACAAGAGCGTGCGCGACATCAAGCTGTGCAAGGTTTACAGTCCAAACCCCGCGAATCGCGAGAAATTCGCCGAGGAAATGTCGAAGCGCCTCAACATCGAGGTGCGCGCCGTCTCGACGCCACAAGAGGCGATCCGCGGCGTCGACATCGTGTCGTCGGCCACCGACAGCATGAAGCCGGTTTACGACGCCGACTGGCTGGAGCCGGGCCAGCACGTCACCAACCTCGGGCGGCGCGAAATGCCCGACTCGTCCATGAACAGGTTCGACGTGGTGGTTCGTCAGGGCACGGCGGGGCTGCAAATGAAGCAGACCGAGCGCTTCCAGGCCGAGCGCGGCCTTTCGCCCGCCGCCTATATCGCCGGCTCGCCGGAGGAAATGAAACGCATCCCGGAGAAGAATCCGCAGCCGGGCTTCGGCGGCGATTCGCCCGAATTCATGGATCGCGGCAAGGGCGGCGACAAGCCGGAATTCGCCGATCTCGTCACCGGCAAGTGCGCGGGCCGCACCAGCCGCGACCAGATCACCTTCTACCGCAACGTCGGCAACCAGGGCCTGCAATTCTCGTCGGTCGGCGGCCTCGTCTACACCTTGGCGAAGGAGCGCAAGATGGGCCGCGAGATTCCGACCGACTGGTTCCTGCAGAACATCAGGGACTGAACGAAGCCTTCCGTCGGGGAGTTCGCCATGGGTTTCGCCCGCCTCGCCTGCCTCGCGGCGCTGCTGTTCGCCTCGCGGGGGCTGGCGCGGGCGCAGACCTCCGAAGCGGATTTCTTCCGCGGCAAGACCATCCAGATGCACATCGGCTTCGGGCCGGGCGGCAACAACGACCAGTGGGCGCGTCTCATGGCGCGCTTCGTCGGCAAGTACATTCCCGGCAATCCCGCGGTCGTCACCCAGAACGTGCCCGGCGCGGGCGGGCTCAAGGCGCTGAACTATCTCGCCAATGTCGCGCCACGGGATGGCACGGTCTGGGCCGTCGTGGCCCGCGGCCTGCCGCTCGAGCCGCTGATGGGCGGCCAGGGCGCTGAATTCGATCCGCTGAAACTGACCTATCTCGGCAGCCCCGCCCGCGACACCACGGTTTGCGCCGTGACGCGCGAGACGCCGGTGCGGGAAATCCGGGATTTCCTCGAGCGCGAAGTCATCGTGGGCTCGACGGGATCGGGCGCGGAAACCCACGTCATTCCGCTTTTGCTCGACAACGTGCTCGGCATGAAGTTCAGGATCGTGTCGGGCTACAAGGGTTCGACGGAGATTCTCCTCGCCATGGAGCGGCGCGAGGTGGATGGCATTTGCATCGCCTTCGAAAGCCTCGAACGCCGCGCGGCCTATCGCGACGGGCGATTCCGCGCCGCTTTCCAGGCGACGCTCGAGCGCGATCCGGCGCTTGGCGACGTGCCGCTCGTCTTCGATCTGAACATGAACCCGGCGCAGCGCAAGGTGCTGGAACTCATCTTCGTGCGCGACATGATCGGACGCCCCTTCATCGCCCCGCCGGGCCTGCCGCCGGCGCGGGTGAAGACGCTGCGCGACGCCTTCGCCGCGGCGCTCGCCGATCCAGAACTCGTCGCGGAGGCGAAACAGCAAAATCTCACGGTGAAACCGGTGAGCGGCGCGGCGCTCGCCGACGTGATAGAAGAAGCCTACAAGGCACCGTCCGACGTGATCCGCGAGGCCGCGGCCGCGCTCGGACGCTGAAAAGGAGGAAAGGCTCATGACAAACAACGCCGCGCTGTCGCGGGAATCCGCGGCTGTCCCCTTCGAGGTGGAGCGCCTGGGCCGCCATCTCGGCGCGGAGGTTCGCGGACTCGATCTGAAAAAGGGGATGAATCCGGAGACGTTCCGCGCCTTCGAGGCGGCGCTCGTCGAGCACAAGGTGCTCTGTCTGCGCGACCAGCATCTGACGACAGCGGAACACGTCGCGGTGAGCCGCCTCTTCGGCGAACTCGAAGTGCATCCGTTCCGCCCCGAGGGCGAGTTTCCCGAGATCATGGTCCTCGACAATCACAAGGACAATCCGGTGCTGTCGACGGATGTCTGGCACAGCGACACGACGTTCCGCGTCCGGCCGACGAAATACACGATCCTGCGCTGCCAGATCATGCCAAAAACCGGCGGCGACACGCTCTGGTGCGACATGACCGCGGTTTACGAAGGTCTTAGCGACCGCTTCCGGAGCATGATCGACGGGCTGAAGGCGGTGCACGACTTCAAGAATTTCCGCGTGTTGTTCAAGAACACGCCGGAGGACCGGCAGCGCCTTCTCAAGATGGAGGAACTCTATCCCAATCCCGTGCATCCCGTGGTGCGAACGCATCCTGTTTCGGGAAAGAAAGCGCTTTACGTCAATCCGCAATTCACGCTGCGAATCGAGGATCTCGACGACGACGAGAGCCAGGCGCTGCTGCAAGTGCTGTTCGCCCGGGTTCACGTGCCCGAATACCAGTTCCGCTTTCGCTGGACGCCGGGCACGATGGTCTTCTGGGACAACACGGCGACGCAGCACTACGCCGCCAACGATTATTATCCCGAGCGTCGCCGCATGGAGCGCACGGCGGTCATCGGCGACCGTCCCTTCTGAGCGGGCGTCCTTCGGCTTTCCGCCCGGCCGGAACGCCGTTAAACTCGAAGCCGGAATTGCGTGGCGCCAGCAGGGCCGCGCCAGAGGGAGGAAGAGCAAATGTCGGCCACCGAAACCAGGGTTCCCGTGCGGATCGCCCCCAACAATCCCGTCTTCGATCTGCCGGTCATCGTCGGCATCGAGGAAGGCCTGTTCGCGCGGGCGGGGCTCGACGTGAGTTTCTCCGCCACCTACGCGGACCGTGAAAAGGACAACGCGAACACGCCGTTCATGTCCCGCCTCAAGGAAAACCTGTTCGATTGCGGCGGCGCCGACAGCTACAACGTCTGTGAATGGGCCAGCATCGACCGGCTCGAGCGCGGCAACCGCGACGGCAAGCTCGCGGCGTTGCGCGCCGCGGTGGCCGCCCAGGCCATCATCACCTTCGACGACGCGTTGCAGACCCCGCGCGACATGAAGGACGTTCCGGTCATGGTGCAGGAACTGACCGGCTCCCACTACACCGTGATCCAGATGCTCGAGAGCGCCTGCGGCGCCGAACACGTCAGGATCGAGAACGGCGGCCTGCCGCAGGCGCGCTACGCCGCGCTCAAGGCCGGCGCGACGCGCGCCATCGCGGTGATGGAGCCCTTCATCAGCCTTGGCCTCAAGGAAGGCGCGCACATCGTCGCCGCTTCCTTCTATCGGGGCGGCGAGGTCATCGCGCCGGACCTGACGCCGGAACAGCGCAAGGCCTATTACGACGCCGAGAACAGGGCGGTCGATCTGATCAACGCGGATTTCTACAAATACGCCCATCACGTCGTCGCGCACGCGAAGGGGGCGCTCCGGCCCGAGGAATTGCTCCGCGCCTTCGTGCATTACAAGCACGTCGATCATTACAGCGAGGAATTGTTCACCCGCGCCTACGACTGGATGAAGGCGCGCGGCATGAGCGACGGCCACAGCCAGCACGTCGCGCTGGTCGTGGGCTGATCGCTCCCCGGGCGGACGTCGCGGGCCGGCGTTCGCGCCGGCCTGTCCACTCGGGCGCGGGCGCCGCCGCGCGGATGATGTGGACAGAACCGGAAAATTCCGGGCGCCGCCGGTGAAATCGGTTTATCAGGCCCGTGAAGCGCGACACGCGGGGCCGCCATGCCATCCAAGCTCGAACAACTCAGGTCCATGACGACGGTCGTCGCCGACACCGGCGACATGGAGTCGATCGGCGCCTTCCGGCCCACCGATTGCACGACCAATCCGACCCTCGTTCTCAAGGCGGCGCAGACCCCCGCCGGTGCGCCGCTGGTCGCCGAGGCGATCGCCTGGGGCGCGAAAACCGGCGCATCCCTCGGGCGCGTCACGGACCGCCTCGCGGTCAGTTTCGGCGCCGAGCTCTGCAAGCTCGTGCCCGGCCGCGTCTCGACGGAGGTCGACGCGGACCTGTCCTTCGATACGTCGGCCATGGTCGGGAAAGCGCGGGCGCTCATCGCCGACTATGAGAGCCGCGGCGTCGGCCGCGAGCGCGTTCTCATCAAGCTCGCCTCGACCTGGGAAGGCGTCCGCGCCGCCGAAATCCTCCGCGGCGATGGCGTCGATTGCAACATGACCCTGATTTTCAGCCTCGCGCAGGCCGTGGCGGCGGCGGACGCGGGCGCGTTCCTGATTTCGCCCTTCGTCGGGCGCATTCTCGACTGGCACGTGCGCAACGGCGGCGGCCCCTATGTCGCGGAAACCGATCCCGGCGTGCTCTCGGTGCGTTCGATCTACGAATATTACAAGGCGCATGGCGTGAAGACGGTCGTCATGGGCGCCTCGTTTCGCAACACCGGCGAAATCGAGGCGCTCGCCGGTTGCGACCGCCTGACGATCGCGCCGCAATTGCTCGACGCGCTGTCGAGGGACGAAGGCCATCTTCCGCGCCGGCTCGACCCCGCCGCGCGCGCCGGCGCTCCCGAACGTCTCGTCATCGACGAAAAAACCTTCCGCTTCCTGCTCAACGAAGACGCGATGGCGACGGAGAAACTCGCCGAGGGCATTCGCCTGTTCACGAAGGATTTGCGCGCCCTGCGGGACATGGTGTCGCAACGACGCGGCGAGGCGGCGTGAAATCTCGAAGCACGGGCCGCGCGCCGTAATTTGGCCCGCTTCCTCGGCGTAACTCGCGCCGTCAGCGTCGGGAGTGCGCCATGCGCGGAGCCAGAATCAAGACCCTGCCGTCGCGGCCGGCGCCGCGGTTTTTCCTCGAGATCGCTGCGGCCGGATTTTTGACCCTGTGCGCGGTTGGCTTCGCCGGGCGCTCCACGCGGGCCGCGGCGCCGGCTCCCGTCAAGATCAGCATGCAGGCCGCGCCGCAAACGATCTCGCCCGCGGCCGAGGACCAGTCCGTCGCCGACTTCATGGAGCGATTCGCCCTGTCGCGTCTCGCTCCGACGCTGCCTGAAAAGCTGATTGTCGCTCCCGACGTCGCTCCGCCCGCCAGCGCCGCCGCCGCGGCCCGCAGGGAGACGCCGCCGGCGCGGGAGAAGGCGCGTTCCGTCGCCTTCCGTCAGCAACCGGCGCCGCTGCCGCCCGCGCGCGCCGTTGAAAAACCGCCCGTGCAACCGGTTCCCGAGCCGCCCGTCGAGATCGCCCGCGCCGCGCCGCCGGCGAAGGGTATTCCGGTGATTTCCTTCATCGCGGAAAAGCTGCCGACGGGCCGCGACATCGTCGATGGAGCCGCCTCCCTCGGCAAGCGCGTGACCTCGTTGTTCACCCGCGGCTGAGCGGCGTCTTCACTTATTCGTGGCCGCCGCGCGCAGCGAGGAAATCGTCGCGACCGGCGTGATCGCCTCCGGATCCACCTTCACGTGAATGATCGCCGGCTTTCCGGAGGCGACGGCGCGCTCGAAGGCCGGCGCGAATTGCGCGGTTTCCTCGACTGTTTCGCCGTGGCCGCCGTAAGCGCGCGCCAGCGCGGCGAAATCCGGATTGCGCAATTGCGTCGCCGAGACGCGGCCGGGATAGCGCCGTTCCTGGTGCATCCGGATCGTGCCGTACATCGTGTTGTCGACGACGATGGAGATGATCGGCAAGTCATACTGAACGGCGGTGGCGAATTCCTGGCCGTTCATCAGGAAGCAGCCGTCGCCGGAGAAGGACACGACCATGCGACCGGGATGCAGACGCTTCGCGCCGACGGCGGCGGGCACGCCGAAACCCATCGAGCCGGAGACCGGCCCGAGCTGCGCGCCATGCTCGCGGAAGCGCAGGAAGCGCCCGATCCAGATGGCGTAATTGCCCGCGCCATTGGCGATGATGGCGTCGTCCGGCAGGCGTCCCCGCAGCCACAGCATGATTTCCGCCATTTGCACCTTGCCGGGCGCCGGCGGCGCGACGTCGCTGAAGGCGCGGTAATCGGCGCCCGCCTCGCGCGTCGCGCCGCTCCAGGGGATCGCGCTGGGCGGCTGCAATCCCTCCAGCGCCGCGGCGAAGGCGGCGGGCGTCGCGTGGATGGCGACGGCGGGGTGATAGACACGGCCCAGTTCTTCCGCGCTTGCGTGAACATGCACCAGTTTTTGCCGCGGGGAGGGAATGTCGAGAAGTTTGTAGCCCTGCGAGGGAACCTCCGCGAGCCGCCCGCCGATCAGCAACACGAGGTCGGCGGACAGGATGCGCTCGCAAAGTTTCGGATTGGCGCCCAGCGCGAGTTCCCCGGCGTAATTGGCGTGATCGTTGTCGAACAGCGCCGCGCGGCGGAAAGATGCCGCGACCGGCAGGTCGAAACGTTCGGCGAAACGCCGGAAGGAATCGCAGGCCTTCTGGTCCCAGAGGCTGCCTCCGACGATGGCGACCGGGCGTTTCGCCGCCCAGAGCAGCTTTTGCAATTCGGCCATCTGCGTCTGGCCGGGCCAGGTCGCCACCGGCTCGACGCGCGCGGCGTCCGCGACGCTGGCGCGCTCGACCAGCATGTCCTCGGGGAGCGCGATGACGACGGGGCCGGGACGCCCCTGCATCGCGACGTGAAAGGCGCGCGACACCAGTTCGGGAATGCGCGCCGGATCCTGGATTTCCACCACCCACTTGGCGATGGAGCCGTAGACCGCGCGGAAATCCATTTCCTGAAAAGCGCCCCGTCCCAGGGCGTCGCGCTGCACCTGGCCGATGAACATGATGACGGGCGAGGAATCGTGTTCGGCGATGTGAATGCCCGCCGCCGCGTTGGTGGCGCCCGGCCCGCGCGTCACGAAGACGACGCCGGGCCGTCCGGTGAGCCGCGCGCTCGCGTCCGCCATCATCGCCGCGCCGCCTTCCTGGCGACAGACGGTGATTTCAAGCGGCGCGTCGTGAAAGGCGTCGAGCACGGCGAGATAGGATTCGCCGGGCACGCAGAACACGTGCTTGACGCCCTGCGCGACAAGCTGGTCGACGAGAATCGCGGCGCCGGTGCGGTCGTTCGCGGGCGAGGGCGTGGAAGTCATGATCGCGATCCTGTTTGGGATCGCGAATCGTTACATGGGGGCGCGGCGGTCGTCCACCGCCCCGGGGTCAGCGCGCGCCGCGCACCGTGTCGATCACGAAGAGCGCGTCCGCCGGCGCCGCGTCGCCGCGCCAGGCGACGTGCCCGTCGGGACGCACCAGCACGAGCTTCTTCTCGTACATGTCGGTCACGGGCTTTTCGTCGATGTCCACCACCGTCACCGGCACGCCGCGTTGCTTCGCGGCGTCGAGCAGGGCCGAGGCGTCGGCGGGCGCGGCGCCGAGCCGCAGCAACACGAAGGTCTTGCCATAAAGATCGAGCGTCGAGCGCCCGTCCTTCAGCCAGACGTGCGGCGCGCGCATTCCCGCCTGCGACGTTTGCACGTAATTCGCCACTTCCAGCGGCGGATAGGCGCTGCCGTCGTGTACGCAGATCGGCGAGTTCTCGTAGCGATAGCCGATATGGATGCCGAGCGTGTACCACTCGTGGCGCATGAGGCCGGTGTACCAGTCGCCATAAGCCTGGCGCGCGGCGTCGCCCTTCGCGCCCGGCTCGAAAATTTCCGCCGGCGGTTTGCGCGTGCGCGTTTCCAGCATGCGCCCGAGATTGAGGGCGGCTTCCCTGACGTTGCGCGCGGCCACGGGCTTGCGCTCGACTTCGTAGGAGGCGAGCAGATTCGGCCCGCCCCAGCCGCGCAGCATCGCCTCGAGCTTCCAGGCGATGTCCACGGCCTCCTGAAGGCCGGTGTTCATGCCGAAGGCCCCGGTGGGCGAGAGCTGGTGGGCGGAATCGCCGACGAGGAAAATCCGTTTCGAGCCATATTTGTCGGCGACGAGTTCGCGCCGCGTCCACGGCATGGTCGAGACGATCTCGATCTCGCACTCTCCGCCGATGGCGCGCGCGATGGCCTCGCGCAATTCGTCGTCGCTCAAATTCGCGCGGTTCTGCGAGCCGACCAGCGAGAAGCGGTAATTGTCGTAGCCGTCGATGGCGACGATGGTCGCCCAGGTGCCCTCCGGCCCGATGACGATGTAGCGGTAGCCGTGCGTGATGTTCTGCTTTCTGGAGAGGTCGCGCGACTTGAAGATGACGTTCGTCGTGTAGGTGAGCACGGGGTTGCCGGTCATGGTGATGCCGAGCTTTTCCCGCACCATCGATCCCGCGCCGTCGCAGGCCACCATGTAGCGCGCCTCGACTTCCGCGGTCTCGCCGGTCTTCACGTTCCGGATCGTCGCGGTCACGCGGTCGTCGTGTTCGGCGAAATCGACGAGTTCGGTGAAATAGCGCAGATCGACCTCGCGGAAGCCCTTCACCCAGCGCTGGATCACCGGATCGAAGAAATTCTGCGGGGCGCGTTCGCGGCGCTGCGGCGATTGCGGCGGATAGGGTTCGTCGTCGCAGCACGGGAACGGTTCGCGCCCGAGTTCGAACCCGCCGACGAGGCCGGTCACCCAGACGTTGTCCTGCGGCCATTTGCGATTGTAGCCGGATTGCTCGACTTGCTGGACGAGGCCCCAGCGGCGGCAGAATTCAAGCGTGCGGACATGCGGCATGTCCATTTTCGGCTGGCCGACGGCGCCATCGCCGCGTTCGATTTCGAGACTCTCGATGCCGCGCCAGGCGAGATCGCCGGCCACGCAGAGGCCCACGGGGCCGCCGCCAACGACGAGAACAGGCGTTTTGATCATGTGCGTTTCATCCATTCGCGGGCGCTTTCGGGGCCCGGTTGCAATCTATCCGTTGTGGCCGTCGTCGCGCGAGGGAAGAATTGACGCGGCCAGCGAAAGGTCCAGCGATTCGAAGTCGTGATAGCCGATGGTTTCGTAGAGTTCCGCGCGGGTCTGCATGCGCGCCAGCATGGCCTGCGTCGAACCGTCGCGGCGGATGGTTTCGTAGAGATCCCGCTGGGCGCGCGCGGCGACCCGGAGGCTGGACACGGGCCAGATCACCATTCTGTAGCCCATCGCCTGGAACTCGTCGGCGGTGAAAAATGGCGTGCGGCCGAATTCCGTCATGTTGGCGAGCAGCGGCGCCTTCACGCGGCGGGCGAATTCGCGGAACATTTCGGCGTTCGTCAGCGCCTCGGGAAAAATCGCGTCGGCGCCGGCGGCGAGATATGTCTCCGCGCGCGCCACCGCGCCGTCCATGCCCTCGCTGGCCGCGGCGTCGGTGCGCGCGACGATGACGAGATGGCGGCGGGCCTTCGCCGCGGCCGCCACCTTGGCCGCCATGTCGTCCGCGCTGGCGAGCTTCTTGTCGTTGAGGTGCCCGCACTTCTTCGGGAGAATCTGGTCCTCGACGTGAACGGCGCCGGCGCCGGCTTCCTCGAAGCAACGCACCATGTGCATCACGTTCAGCGCCTCGCCATAGCCGGTGTCGCCATCGACCAGCAGCGGCAGGCCGCTGGCCCGCGCGATCTGGCGAATGAAGAAACACACGTCGTCAATCGTGATGACGCCGAGATCGGGCAGCCCCATGGAGGCGGACATGGCGGCGCCCGAGAGATACAGCGCCCCGAACCCGGCGGCCTTCGCCTGCAAGGCCGCCAGACCGTTGTGCGCGCCTGGCAGCCGCAGGATTTCGTCGCGCCCCAGCAGGGCGCGGAACCGCTCTCCGGCGGGTCGCCCCGCGTCTTCCGCGCCGACGAGATAGGTCATGTCGTGTCCTGCCTTGCGCGCCCGGGGCGCCTCCGCCGGCTCTATAGCAGCGGACAGCGCGCGTCCGCCACAGTCCGGCGGGGCGTGAAAGTGATCCGGATCAGGATGCGCGGCGGGGCGAAATCGTATAAAAGCGGCGCCACGCGCTCCGTTTTCCGGGCGCGGGCGGCTCCGCGCCGGAAATTCTGTGCGTCGCGCGACTTTTCGCTAGGGAAATTCACCAAAACGTGACCTGATTGGATTTTCCCCCGATCATCCAGAGGACATCAATTGAGCGGTCAACAACAGGCGGCGCGCCAGCTCGCCAAACGGGCGCAGACGGCCCGCTACGTGGTCCATGTCGATCACCAGGCGAAAAGCAGCTTCGACACGATCGAGGCCGCCGAAAAGGAAGCCAAGCGAATTCTTGACGCGTTTCCGATCCTCACCGTGCGCGTCGCCGATTCGCTGGTCGACAGCGTGACGACGCTGGGCGCGACGAAGGCCCCGGAAGAACCCGACGAGGATTAGCCCCGCCGCGGACGACCGGTCGCGTCTCCGCGCGGGCCGATGTTGCCGTTCGCGTCCCGGCGTGTGATTCTCCGCCCGTGACGGAGGAATCGCCGATGTTGAAGAAAGTGTTCGGACTGGCCTGCGCGATCCTCGCCGGCCTGGCCATGACCGTCGCCGCGCGCGCGCAACAGCCCGCCCCCGTCAAAATGGTCTGGGGCTACACCAATCCCTCGGCGTATTACTGGGATGTCTACGCGGCGATCGAGCTTGGCTACCTGAAGGACGAGGGCCTCGCCGTCGAACCGCTCAACATCAGCCAGGTCAGCCAGGCGGTGCGGACGCTGCTCACCGGCGACATCAACATTCTTTCGGTCAACACCGAAGTCGCCATCAGCGCCGGCGAGAAGGACGCCGACATCGTGATGATCGGCGTCGAAACCACGAAGCCGACCTTCGCCCTCGTCGCGCGTCCGGAAATCGCGGATTTCGCCGGCCTGCGCGGCAAGACGCTCGGCGTGACGCAGCTCGACGAAGCCTCGACCACGATGCTGAAGCTGTTGCTGCAAAAGAACGGGGTCAAGCCCGGCGAATATGATTTCGTCACGACCGGCGGCACGCCCAATCGCTACGCGGCGCTGAAAAGCGGCGCCATCGCCGCGACGATGCTGAGCCAGCCCGTCGATTTTCTGGCGGAATCCGAGGGGTTCCACGTTCTCGGCCACGCCTTCGAGGTCTTCGACGGACCGCTGGTTTCGCTCGCGACGCAAAGGAAATGGGCGAAGGCCAATCCCGAAACCGTCGTGCGATTCCTGCGCGCGACCATCCGGGGTTCGCGGTTCCTGCACGATCCCGCCAACCGCGAGGCCTCGATCGCGCTGCTCGTCAGGGCGACGAAATGCACGCCGGACGAGGCGCGCAAGAGCTACGACATGTTCTTCGGGCCATTGGGGATCATCTCCGTCGATCTCGCCCTCTCGCCCGAAGGCGTTCAAAAATACATCGATTTGCGCGGCGGCAAGGAACGGGCGGAGAAATTTCTCGACGCGACCTGGCTCGCCCGCGCCCTTGGCCGGTGAACACGGGAGGAGCCCATGACCGAAACCGATGAACGCGTCCGCGCGGCCATTCGCGATCTCGTGATCGCCAACCATATCCTCGGCAACGAGGGCGTCGTCGACGCCTTCGGACACGTCAGCGTCCGCCATCCGCTCGATCCCGAACGTTATTTCCTCGCGCGGTCCCGCAGTCCGCAAATCGTCGAGGAATCCGACATTCTCGAATTCGATCTCGACAGCAATTGCATCGACGCGAAGGGCTACCGCACCTATTCCGAGCGTTTCATTCATGGCTCGGTCTATCGCGCGCGGCCCGACGTGATGGCCGTCTGCCACAGCCACGCCCACGAACTCGTGCCCTTCACCGTGACCGGCACGGTCATCAAGCCGGTCTGGGTGTTTTCGGCGGCCATCGGCCCCGAGGTGCCGATCTGGGAAATTCGCGATGAATTTCCCGACGAGGACAACATGCTCGTCAACAACAACGCGACGGGGGCCTCGATGTCGCGCCGTCTCGGGCATCGCAACTGCTGCCTGTTGCGCGGCCATGGCGCGGTGATCGCGGGCGCCGACATCAAGCGCACCGTGATGATATCCATGGGCCTGATGTTCAACGCGAAGATGCTGATGGAATCGCACGTCCTCGCGGCGGCCCGGGGACAGAACGCCGATATTCGTTACCTCAGCGAGGGAGAAGTCGCCTCGACCACCGAAGTTCTCTACAACCGCCGCGGCATCAACCGCGCCTGGGAGTTCTGGAGCCTGCGCGCCGGTTTCGCGACGCACACCAACGGCCCCGAGGACGAGTAGGGGCGAGCCGGTGATCGAAATCATCAGCGCCACGCGGCAAACCGGGGAAGCGTTTTCAAAAGACTCCGCGCTCGGCGTCTCGCTTCGCCGGCTGGCGTTCGACAAGGATATCGTGGCGCGCGTCGCCTTCGAAAACAGGACGGGATTGCCGGCGGTTTACAACGCGGGCATCGCCGCGGCGCGGCCCGGTTCCATTCTCGTCTTCATGCACGACGACGTGTGGATCGAGGATATTTTCTTCTCCCGGCGCGTCGTGGAGGCGCTGGAATCCTTCGATGTCGTGGGCGTCGCGGGCAACCGGCGCCGCGTCGCGGGCCAGCCGGCCTGGGCTTTCGTCGACGCGAAATTCACATGGGACGACAGGGCCAATCTCTCCGACGCGATCGGCCATGGCAAGACGCCGTTCGGCCGCGTCTCCCGTTTCGGACCAGCGCCGGCGGAATGCGAACTTCTCGACGGCGTTTTTCTCGCGGCGCGCGCCGCGACGCTCGCGAAAACAGGCGTCGGCTTCGATCCCCGGTTCGACTTTCATCTCTACGACATGGATTTCTGCCGCGCGGCGCGCGCCCGCGGGCTGCGTCTGGGCACGGCGGCCCTGAGCCTCACGCACCAGAGCGGCGGCGCTTTCGGCACGCCCGGCTGGGCCCGCAACCACGCGGAATATTCGCGCAAGTGGGGCGATTGAGCCTTCGCCCCCGTCACCAGAATCGCTCCGCCTTGCGGAATGCCTTCCACGCGCCAAGCAGGAAGTGGTCGGCGTCGAGGCATCCGCGTCCCGTCCAGCCGAGGACCATGCCCGCCGCGCGCGCTCCGTGCGGATGCGCGTCCTTTTCCAGCAGTTTCGTTGTCTCCGCCGCGACGATGGCGTCGTTGTACGCGCCGAGCACTTCCTGGATGCCGGCGGCGGCGTGATTGTATTTCCGCGTCGCGCCGGCGTCGAAGAGGGCGCTGAAAAAATCCGCGGCGTAACGGATGTTCTTGAGGGCGATGCGCAATTCATGCCGTTCCGCGGGGGGCAACGAAGCGAGCTTGCGTCCGCGCTTGAGCGCGCGACGGTCGAGGCGGCGCAGCGTGCGCGCGGCGAAATCCGCCGCCGGTTCGCCAAGGTTCGCGAGGGTCTCGCCCGTCAGCGCGTTTCGCCAGCCGCGCCGCGCGAGAAAGCTCCGGAACGCCAGCACGAACCGCGTCGTCTCCGGCGCCGCGGCGAGGGCGCGCGCCCGCGCGTAGCCTTCCCCGCGCCGCGCGCGCGCCGCGTCGAGCAGCCGCGCGCAACTCTCGTCGCGTCCGTGAAAGGCGACGGGACCCTTCTCCATCAGGTCGATGAAGGCGTCCGTGTCGCGCGCGGGCCCCAGCGCCGAGGCCAGGTCGCGCGCTGTCTCGCGAAACCGCTGGAAGTCCGGGCACGGCAGGGCGCGGTTGAACAAAGCCAGCGCGGTGCGAAGACGGCGCAATCCGACGCGCATCTGGTGAATGGATTCCGGGTCGTCCGACAGATCGAGCGCCGGCCAGTTGGCGGTGAACTGGTCGAGACATTCTCCACCGACGAGCTGGATCAGGTCTTCCAGCGTCGCGGTCTCCGGAATTTTCGGGGAACGGCTCTTTCGAATCGCGGGCCCTTCGCCCAGGGCGAGCATGAAGCCGCGCTGACCCTTGGTCAGAACGCCCATGGAGAGCCCGCGCTCCGCGGCGAGCGTTTCCGCGAGATCGTAGAGACTCGCGATGTCGCCGCTCTTGAGTTCAAGCTCCAGTTCGCAAATCTTCTCTTTTCCGCGCTCCGTCCGGACAAAGCCCGTGTCGAGGGCCGCCTCGACCAGCGCCCCGCCATGCTCGATCAGCCGCGTCCGTCGCCGGATGTCCGTGGTGAATTGCGCGACGAGCGCCGCGCCGCCCGTGATGTCGCGGATTTCGGCGGCGGCTTCGTCGCCGAAACAGGAGATGTCCGGCTCGGGCGAGCGAACGACCGCCTCGAGTTCGTCCCGAACGTGCGAATTGGAACCCGCCGCGGCCTTCTTGAAGGTCGCGACAAACGCGCGACGAATTTTGCGGATCCGGAAAACGGCCTTTCCGGCGCGCAGGTCGCCATCCCCGGTGTCGAAATAGGTCGAGACGAGACGACGCGCCCGCGGCGCCGGTCCGCCGGAGCCCCCGAACGCCGCTTCGAGCGCGACCGGATCGCCCCTGAGCTTCAATTCGATTTCATGACCGCGGTTTTCTGACGCCTCCGCTCTGGCCCGCCCCGCCTTGCCCGCAAGGTCTCCGGGTCTGGTTGGCGATCCCTGCTCGTCGCGCATCGTGACCCGTCGTGATTGAAGCGTGAACGGCTCTCGCGGTTCGTTCGCGGCGTCCGGCCTGACTCTGGATGCGCCCTATCCTCGCGCGACGCCATGGCCCAGGTCAATTCGGCCCGAAGCTTTTTCCTGATGCTTGAACGCTCCGGGCCGGGCGATCCTCTCCGGTCTGGCTCCGGCAGGGCTATTCCACCAGGTCCCAGTAGGGGCGGGGTCCGAAACGTTCGGCGAGATAATCGACGAAGGCGCGGACCTTTGGCGAGAGGTGGCGCGCGTGCGGATAGACCGCGTTCAGCGTCATGTCCTGGGGAGTGAACCGGTCGAGAACCGTGACGAGCGCGCCGGCCTGCAAGTCGGCGCCGACGATGAACGTGGGAAGATTGACGATCCCGAGACCTTTCAGCGCCGCCACCCGGAGCGCGTCGCCATTGTTGGCGCTCAGGCGGCCCTTCGTTTCCACGGGCCACGGCTTTCCCTCCGGCGTCGAGAAGCGCCATTCGTGCATCGGCGCGATATTGCTGTTGGAGAGACAATCGTGCGCCTTCAGATCGTCGGGCGAAGCCGGCGCGCCCCGCGCTTTCAGATAGGCCGGGCTGGCGCAGGCGACGCGACGAACCGGCGCGAGCCTGCGCGCGATCAGGCTTGAATCCTCCATCGAGCCGATGCGCA
The DNA here is from genome assembly GCA_903884435.1 of uncultured Hyphomicrobiales bacterium. Lineage (GTDB taxonomy): Bacteria > Pseudomonadota > Alphaproteobacteria > Rhizobiales > Beijerinckiaceae > Terripilifer. Next base: position 28,525 of record CAISEY010000266.1, read on the forward strand.
CCGCGACGTCGAAACCCTCGTCGACGAGATCGACGAAACGGTCGTTCATCACGAGCTCGACGGAGACGTCCGGGTGGATCGCGAGGAAATCGGGAAGCGCCTGCGCCAGATGCAGGAAGCCGAAACTCATCGGCGCGTTGACGCGCAGGCGGCCGCGCGGCGCCGATTGCAATTGCGTCACCGCCAGATTCGCCTCCTCGAGGTCGGCGAGAATGCGCGAGGCGCGCTCGAAATAGCCGCGGCCCGCCTCGGTCAGGGTCAGGGACCGCGTCGTGCGGTGAAACAGCCGCGCGCCAAGTTCGGCCTCGAGCGCGCCGACATTGCGGCTGATGGCGGATTTCGACGAACGAAGCCGCCGCGCCGCCTCCGAAAAGGACCGTGTCTCCGCGACTTTCACGAAGGATTCGATGGCGGCGAATCGATCCATGTCCGGTCTCTCCATGTCGGCGGTGCGTCGACGCGGCCAGGCTCGCCCCGCTTCCGTCGGGGACGATAGCCATTGTCCCAAATTTAGCAACAATATTTTCCATTAGAGAATGATTGTTCTGATTAACGAGGCGAACTAGATCACGTGCGTCAACCAAGAGGCGCCCGGAACGCGCTGTTCCCGGCTTCCAGGACTGGAAGGTTCACCATGTCTCTCGCTTTCGAATCCCCCGCGCGACCGCTAGTTCCCGTTTTCGGGACGATCTCCGGCGCTCTCTCGCCCTTCGCCGAGCCGATGGTGCGCGCCGCCGCCGGCCTGTTTCTCGTCCCCCATGGCGCGCAAAAACTGTTTGGCTGGTTTGGCGGCTACGGACTGGAAGGCACGGGACAGTTCTTCGCCTCGCAGCTTGGCCTGCCCGCCTCGCTGGCGCTGATCGCCGGAACCATCGAATTTTTCGGCGGCCTGCTGCTCGCCTTCGGGTTGCTGACCCGCCCCGTCGCCACGCTCGTCTTCGGTTTGATGGCGGTCGCGGCGGCGCGGGTTCACCTGCCGGCCGGGTTCTTCTGGACCGACGGCGGCTATGAATATCCGGTCTTCTGGGCGATCGTGGCCCTGTCCTTCGCCATTCGCGGCGGCGGACGCTACTCGCTCGACGCGCTGATCGGTCGCGAATTCTGAAATCCGGACCTGGCGGGCGCCCCCGCGCCCGCCCCTCCAGGGAGAGCTGAAATGTCCACCATTGTTCGAAAGGCCCGGGATCGCGGCCACGCCAATCATGGCTGGCTCGACAGCCATCACACCTTTTCCTTCGCCGGCTACCATGACGCGAAACACATGGGCTTCGGTCCCCTGCGCGTCATCAACGAAGACCGCGTCCAGCCGGGAGAGGGCTTCGACACGCACGGCCACCGCGACATGGAGATCATCTCCTACGTCGTCGAAGGCGCTCTCGAGCACAAGGACAGCATTGGAACCGGCTCGGTCATCAGGCCGGGCGACGTGCAGGTCATGTCGGCGGGTTCGGGAATCCGCCACAGCGAGTTCAACCACTCGAAGGCCGCGCCGGTCCATTTCCTGCAAATATGGATTCTTCCCGACGAGCGGGGCGTCGCGCCGCGCTACGATCAGAAGGCCTTCGCCGACGCGGACAAGCGGGGAAAACTCAAGCTCGTCGCCAGCGGCGATGGACGCGACGGTTCGCTCTTCATCCACCAGAACGCGGATGTGTACGCCTCGCTGCTGGCGGGCGACCGGGTTCTGACGAAGGAACTGGCGCCGGGCCGCAAGGCCTGGGTCCAGATCGTTCGCGGCGCGGCCACGATCAACGACGCGACCGTCGAGGCGGGCGATGGCGTCGCCATCGAGGGCGAGCCGGCCGTCTCGATCGCGGCGCGCGCCAGCGACACGGAAATTCTTCTTTTCGACCTTCCCTGATTCAACGCCAGCCCCGAAGGAGCATGTCATGGCGAAAGTTCTGGTTCTTTATTATTCGACCTATGGTCACGTCGAGACGATGGCGGAGGCCATCGCGGAGGGCGCGCGCGCCGCGGGCGCCAGCGTCGATGTGAGGCGCGTGCCCGAAACCGTGCCGGAAGAGGTCGCCCGCAAGGCGCATTTCAGGCTCGACCAGAAAGCTCCGGTCGCGACCGTCGCCGATCTCGAGCATTACGACGCGATCGTCGTCGGCGCCGGCACGCGCTTCGGCCGGATGTCCTCGCAGATGGCCGCTTTCCTCGATCAGGCCGGCGGCCTGTGGGCGCGCGGCGCGCTGAACGGCAAGGTGGGAGCGGCCTTCACGTCCACCGCGACGCAGCATGGCGGCCAGGAAACGACGCTGTTCTCGATCATCACCAACCTGCTGCACTTCGGAATGATCATCGTCGGCCTTCCCTACAGCCACCAGGGCCAGATGACTCTCGACGAAGTCGTGGGCGGCGCGCCCTATGGGGCGACCACCATCGCGGGCGGCGACGGTTCGCGACAGCCGAGCCCGATCGAACTCGCGGGCGCGCGCCACCAGGGCGAACTGGTCGCGAAGACGGCGATCAGGATATTCGGCTGAGCCGGGCCGGCGGGACCGCGTCCTGCCCGACGCGGTCCGCTTGTCCGGCCGGAGCCAGCCGGGCGTCCGTCAGCTTCCGGAACTGTTTTTGGCGCGGGGAGCGATCGTTTCGCGCGCCGCGTCGCCTTTCCTCGGAAATTGAAGCAGACGACCGCCGCCGCGGGCGCGTCCGCGCGCGAGGATCCGGTTTCTGCCCGTCAGGGTCAGCACATAATGTCCCCGGTCGTCGTCCCAGCGCATGAGGTCGCCCTGAATGGCGGTCTGGCGCAGGACCATGGTCGTGGGATCGTGAACATGGCCGGGCGCGACATCGCCATGCTTCTCGACGGCCTTCAGGGCCTCGACCAGTTTCGTCTCGTGAGTATCCGTCGTCATGCCCAAGACATGATGCGTAAGGGCGGCAACCGCAAGGGCCGGTCCCCGGACACGTCGCGCGGGTCAATCCATGAGTTTCATCAGGGCGGAGATCCTGATGCTGGCGAAATTCGAAAATGTGTCCGAGACGGCGTAGGGCAAAATGATCTGGTCCGCGTGGCGTATGGCTCCGCAGGTGTAAACCACGTTCGGGACATACCCTTCGCGCTGGGACGGCTCCGGCCTGACCAGCGGCTCCCGCGATCTCGCCAGCACCTTCGAGGGATCGGCCTTGTCGAGGAGCGCCGCGCCGATGGAATATTTCCGCACCGGCCCGACGCCATGCGTCAACAGCAGCCATCCCTCGTCCAGCTCCACGGGCGATCCGCAATTGCCGATCTGGACGAACTCCCAGGGAAATCGCGGCTTCAGGATAGCAACGCCGCCATCCCACCGGCGCAAGTCGCCCGAATAGACGAGGTACAGGTTCTCGTTGTCCTGACGCGCGATCATCGCGTAGCGACCATCTATCTCGCGGGGAAACAACGCCATGCCCTTGTTGCGCGCGGCCGATCCGGCGAGCGGAGTCAGCTTGAAAGACACGAAGTCCGTGGTTTCGATGAGTTCGGATCTGATCGCGGCGCCGCTGTAGGCCGTGTAGGTCGCGTAATAGACCGGCTTTCCGCCGGTTTGAAACTCGACGAAGCGCGCGTCCTCGATGCCATTGGATTGTGACGCGGTCACGGGGAAAATAACGCGCTCGCTGATGTTCAGCCGCGGATCAAACGCGACCTCGACCGTCTCGCCCTCGGCTTCGACCAGGCGGCTTTTGATGGCCGGTATTGACGCCAGGCGCGTCGTGGGATCGACGGAAACGCCGCCATCGGCCGCGATCACGCCCGTGCGGAACGTCAGCGAGGACACATGGCCTTCGCCAACGGCCCGCAGACTCAGGATGAAACGCATCGCGCCCGGCGGGACGCCCGACTGGTCGGGATGGGCGACAATGCTCGGGTTGAAGAGCGCGGCGGCCTCGAATGAATATTCGTGGAGGAAATAGGCCCCGACCAGTTGCCTTTGCACGGGTGAGAAATCGCCGTGCTGACGCAGCGCGTCCTCCATCTCCACCGCGCGATCCTCGAAGATTTTCAGCAGATTCCGGTGCCGGCCCTCGAAATTCTCGAGAACCTCGGCGAGGAGTCGTCCGGCGGTTTCGGTATCGAGGGCCATCACGCGCTCGACGATGTGATTGGCGCGCGTCTTGTCCGTCGGGTTCAGATCCCGCGGTTCGGTCGCGGGCTTGAACGGGCGGACGATGACCCTCGCCGGATCGGGACGAAGGTAGAGCGCCTGCCGGTTCAGGAATATTGGTGTGGACACGGTGGCCTCGGTTCGCCTGAGTCGAAAACCAGCATATCAGGCGCGCAACGCGAGAAGGGGCGCGATCTTCGTGAGATCCTCGATTACACGCGCTGACTGGCGCATCTCCGCGACGCAGAGAAGATAGGACACGACCGACTCGCCGCCACGATTTTCGTTCGCGCGGTCCGGATGCAGTCCGTCGCGGCAGCTTCCCGTTTCGAGATCGACGAGCGAGACGCCGAGATCGTTGGCGCCAAAGAACCATGCGAAAGCCCGCGCGGCCCTGGATCTCCATCCACCGTCTCCGTCGGCGCGCCAGGCCTCCAGACAGGCGGAGATCGCCGCCGTGGCCTCGAGGGGTTGCTGGTCGAACCCCCTCGGCGACACGCGCCTGTCTCCGAAGCTTTCCGAGCCGACTGGCCGGAAGAAACCCGCCGGCGCGGTCTGGACCGCCATGAGCCAACGGAGCGTTTTCAGTCCCGCCGCGACGAGCGCGGCGTCGCCCAGCGCCTTTCCGGTGACGAGAAGGGCTTGCGGCATCCGGGCGTTGTCGTAGGCGAGTCCATCCTCGAACCATTCCCATTCGTCGGTCGACGTCTCCGTCAGCAGGGACATCAGGCGATCGGCGAGCAGCCGTCGCGTTTCATTCGCGATCGAGTCGTCCTTGTGCGCCGCGCAATACGAATCGAGCCCCAGAAGCGTGAAGGCCCAGGCGCGCGGCGACGTGAAGCTCTCGACGGAGGGAAGCGCCTGGCTGAACAGGGCCGCCGACCACTGGCGACGGGCCGCGCTCGCGTCCGGTCTGGCGCACTCGCCGAGCGCCCAGAGGGTCCGGCCATGACTGTCCTCCGATCCCTTGTCCTCGAGCCAGCGACGATCGAAACTCATGAAGTTTCGAAAACGCTTCGCGTCTGGATTCCAGGCGTGTTGAACGAAGGAGGCGAACCGCGACGTCACGGTCTCGGCGAGCGCGTGCTCGCCGAAGCGGTTGAGCGCGCAGGCCAGAAGCAACGCGCGCGCGTTGTCGTCGACGCAGTAGCCGTGCGCGCGGTCCGGCACCGAATAAACAGCGTGCTGGAACAGGCCGGTGTCGTCGCACATGGAGTGAAAATAGACGGTCTGCAGATCGAGCGAAGCAATGTCGCGCGGGCGGATCGTCGGGTCCGATCGCGCGAAAACGCGTGGCCGTCGCGCGTGAATGGCCTTGCCGAAGACCTCGAGATATCGTTCCGCCGTCCGCTCCCAGGTCATTGAACGGCTCGACGCGTAAGCGAGTTCACGCAGGGCGCGCCGCCGCGTGTCGTCGGTCAGCAAGTCGGCGATTTCACGGCCGGTCGCCTCGACGTCCCCGAAGGGAACCAGAACGCCGCGGCCATCCGCCAGCAGTTCGCGCGCGTGCCAGTAGGGCGTCGAAACCACGGCCTTCCCGAGCCCGAAACTGTAGGAGAGGGTTCCGGACGTCATTTGCGCGGCGTTGAGGTAGGGCGTGACGTAAACGTCGCACATCGAAATAAAGTCCAGCAGCGTGGGCAGGTCGACGAATTGATCGAGGAAGACGACGCTCCCGTCGACGCCCGACGCCCGGGCCCTCGCGGCGAGGCGTTCGCGGTAAGCCTCGCCCTCGTGCCTGACCAGATTGGGATGCGTCGCTCCGAGCACCACGTAAACCGCGGCCGGATTCTTTTCGAGAATCGATGGCATGGCGTCGATCATCACCTCGATCCCCTTGTTGGGGGAAATGAGGCCGAACGTCACGACGACCGGCCGCGCGGCGAACCCGAGTTTCGCCTTGGCCTCGTCGGGTTCGACGAACGGAAAGTCCGGAATGCCATGCGCGATGACATCGATCTTGTCTCGCGGCGCCCCGTAAACCTCGCGAAGGAGAGTTCGCCCCTTCTCGGCCATGACCACGATGCGCGACGATGTCGCGATGATCTGGCCGATCACCGATCGTTGCGCGGGCGATGGTTCGGCCAGGACCGTGTGCAGGGTTGTCACGACGGGCATCGTCAACCGGGAAATCAGGGCCAGGACATGCTCGCCCGCCTCGCCGCCGAAAATTCCGAATTCGTGTTGCAGGGAGACGACGTCGTATTGACCGGCGTTCAGGAATGTCGCGGCGCGAATATAGTCGTCGGGAACATCGTCCCTGACTTCGATGGCGACGGTCTCCGGATAATCGTAGGAATGACCGTGATCGGTCATGGCGATGATCACGGCGTGCGTGTCCGGCGCGGCGTCGGCCACGGCGCGATGGATATCGGTGGTGAAGGTCGCGATTCCGCATCGCCGCGGCAGCGAATTTCCAATGAACGCGATCCTGCCCGGGTATCTCATGGCTGGCCCTTTCCGGCTTGTGACAATGGCCTCGCGATTGTTCGCGACGGCGCCCGGGCCGCGATTTCCGGCGGCGGCGCGCGTTCGCTCCGCGGCCGCGTCGGGCCAGTGAATAAATCGCGAACGGGATCCGGGCCCGGGTAGGCCACGAGCGCCCTCAAACCGCGGGCTCCCGCCGTGACGTCAACGATCTCGGATTGCACGAACACCGCGCCGCCAATCCGCGCGTCCAGCTCGCCGAAACGCCCGTCGCCATCCAGCACGAGCACCCAGGTCTCGCGCGTTCCCCGCAGCGCCACGCTTTCTCGTGGACCGAGGTCGACGGATTCGAGGACGAATTGCGGACAGGACAAAAACAGCGTTCGAATCGACGTCAGACGGCGGGCTTCGATCCGGGGCGCGGCGGGCTCGCCAATGGCGACCGCCAGCCCGCGGTCGATGTCGAGGCTTCGTTCCCGCCCGAAATCATGGAGGCGGAACGTCGTGTCGCCGCGCTGTTGAATTTCCGCGATCACGAGGCCGGCCCCGATCGCGTGAATGGAGCCGGCGGGGACGAAGACAACGTCGCCTCTCGAAACGCCGCGCCACTCCACGAGATCGACGATGGTTCCGTTTTCGATCGACTCGCGAAGCAACGGGGCGGCCGTCGGTCGTTTCAACCCCGCCGCGACGCGGGCTCCCGGCGCGGCTTCGAGAATATACCAGGCTTCGGTCTTTCCGTTTTTCAATCCGATCGACCGCGCGAAGGCGTCGTCCGGATGCACCTGAATCGACAGCGGCTGGGTCGTGAAGATCAATTTGAGCAGCAATTCTGGCGACGTGGCCGCTGGAAGCCGTCGTTGAAACCAGATTTCGCCGATGGGCGCGTCGCCGGGGCGGATATCGCTCCAGGGCGCCAGATCCCGGTGTGAATAGGCGTGGAATAAGGACCCCGTTTTGGGGGTGATCGGCGTCCAATCGGGACCCCCGGAACGCGGGCCCAGATAGGCTTCCTGATTTTCAGGGGGCCTGGATCGAGATGCTGGTCGTGGAGACGATTGCCAAA
>CAISEY010000267.1 GCA_903884435.1 uncultured Hyphomicrobiales bacterium
ATCTGCGCCCGCGCGGGACGGGCGTCGCGCCGCATCATCGTCAGCACGATGGCGACGAACATGCCGAAAATCGTCGTCTTCGCCGACATGCTCACCGCGGAGCTCGCGACGATGAAGTAGAAGATCAGCAGGAGGAGCGTTCCCGGCCGCGTCGCGGCGACGAGCTGCCCGCAAAACGCGAACAACGCCAGAAAGAAGAACGCCGACATGAGGATGCCATGCGTCATCATGAATCCGATCCAGAAGTTCTCGATGCCAAATTCGATGCCCTCGAGCGCCTGCACGCTGTTGAGATAGGCCTGGTCCGGCCCGAACAGAAGATCGTTCCACGAGAGAATGTGAAAGAGGTTAAACATCAGCACGCGCGCCTTGGCGCTGCCCGCGTCGTTGGAGAAACGGTCGATGAACTGGTCGAAAAATCCGGTCTGCGCGATGAAATAAACGAGAATGGCGGCGAGCGGCCCGCAGAGGAAGACGCACCCGCTCGTCAGAAGGTCGAACCTGCCGCCGCGCGCGAGATCGACCGCGCGCGTCGCGGCCACGACGCCGATGATCAGCAACGCGGCGACGAGCGAGGAGCGCCCGCCGAACGCCGTCATGGAAACGAGGCAGATCCCCATGATCGCGGGCCGGAGCAGTCGCGGCAGGTCGCGTCCGCCGCCGGCGGCGAGCGCGACGATGTAACTCCCGACGATGGCCGCGTTGCCGAGCGGATGGCCGAGCAGGGCCGTCGAGCGCCAGTCGCTCGTCATTTCCACCGATCCGATCAGAAACGGCGTCAGCCGCGTCGACGTCACGTATTCGAAGACGCCGAGCAGCGCGTCGGCGACGAGCAGCGCGTGTATCATCAGCGCGAGCGAGCGCTTCGCGTCGTCGTCGATCCGTTCGATCAGCAGGAACAACACCATCGGCAGGAAGAACGTGTCGATCAGCGGCGTGAACGGCGCCTTCGTGATCAGGACCGCGTAGGCGAGCAGCGCGATCCAGCAGAGGAAGAAAATCGCCAGCCCCGCGCGCGCGACGAAAAAATCGAGCACGACGACGGGATTGCCCCGCCCGGCGCCGATCATCAACAAAGCGAGAATGGCCAGCCAGGTGCCGGGATGAACCTTCTCGACCGGCGTGCCGCCGACCTCGCCGTAGTTGAAGCCGAAATGCGAGAGCGCCATGTCCGAAACGAGGAAGATCAACGCGACGCTGACGAAGGTCAGCGCCTTGACGAGGGACGGCGCGCGCGCCGGAGCGAGATCCGCTCCACGGCGTCCTCGCGTCGCGGCGATGGCGCTCACGCGGCCCTCTCCGCTCCGGTTGTCGAGACGACGCATCCCGCGAATTTGTCGGGCTCCACCTCGAGCATGTCCGCGAGCGTCTCCGCCGCGGGCACGGCCTCTCCGGGCGCCGCGACGAGGACGATGTGATTGACCGCGTCGGCGGCGGGACGCAGGTCGTCGCTTTCGTCGAGCGACGAGCCGTCCATCACCACGAAATCGAAGTTCCCGGCGATGCCCCGGAGCTTCTCGACGGATTTCTGCCGCGAGAGACGCCGGCAAATGCGCTCCTCGGCGTCGAGCATCGGCACGAAACGCAACTCGGCGCCAGGCATGTCGGTCACGGCGTAGAGAGGCCGCGTGTCCTCGCCCAGTTCGATCAGCGAGGGTTCGGCGCCCGCCTCGATCAATCGCGACAGGGACGGGTTCGCCGGATTCGCGTCGATCAGCAACACGCGGTGGCCGGCCATGGCGGCGGCGCGGGCGAGATTGACCGCGATGACCGTCTTGCCGCGGCCATCGGCCAGCGAGGTCACGA
>CAISEY010000268.1 GCA_903884435.1 uncultured Hyphomicrobiales bacterium
GGACGGGCCGACAGGATCGCCATTCTCCGCTCGGTGAATCCGGCGCTCGACGAGACCGCGCGCGGCATCGTCGCGGCGATCCGGCTGCCGCCGCCGCCCGGCGGCGCGTTTCAGGGAACCATCGCCTTCAAGTTCGAATAGGCAACCGGCGCGGTCCGGCGCCGTTCCGCGATTGACGACACGCCGGCGAGTTCCGCCGAAGCGCGCTGTTTTCCCGCGCCGCCAGACTGCAACCCGGACCGTCCGGAAGCCGCTCTTGCAGGTTCGGACCCGCTTGCCTACACAAATGAAATGACTGAAACCCCACCGCCGTCGCAACAATCGAACAGGGTCACGGCGCGCGCCCTGTTGATCGGCGATCGCATCGACGCGGCGGGCCTCGAGCGGCCGGACATGATTTCCGCCTCGCCTCTCGCCTTCCGGCTTGGCGCCTCCGGCTATGTCGCGCTCTATCGTTTCGGAGTCGCCGTGACGGTGGGCCTCTCGCCGCTCGAGGAAGATGATTTTCTGCGCAAGATCGAATCGCGCGTCTCAGGCAAACATGGAAAATCGGACGACGAGACCGCCATCGTGGAAATCACGACCGCCTCGGACGACGCCATCCCGCCTGGCGGTCCGATCCAGATGCGCGACCTCACGCCGCCGCGCTTTCTCGTGCTGGCGGACGCCCTTTCGAAGCATGTCGCGCTCGCGCGCGACGAACGCGAGGTCAACGCGGTTCTCGACATCATCGAACCGATCGCGCGCAATCTCGCGAGCAGCGGCCGCGCGCCCTGGAACCGTCGCGGCTTGCTGAAGCTGATCGGGCAGGCGCTCCTCGTGCAACACAGGTTGTCTGGCCGCGTCGCGGTCGACGACCGGCCGGACATTCTCTGGGACAGGCCGGATCTGGAGCGATTTCACGCGCGGCTCGACGATGAATACGAACTGAAGGAGCGCGGCGAGACGCTCAAGCACAAACTCGACGTGATCGTCGAGACGGGCCGCACGCTGACCGACATTCTCGACACCAGCCGTTCGACGCGTCTTGAAATCACGATCGTCGTCCTGATCGTCGTCGAAATCCTGATCACGATCTACCAGATGTATTTCAAGTCCGGATGATCGATCCCGGGAGCCCCGCCGGAGATATCTCGTCGGGGCGCGGAACCGGTTCAGGCCATCACCGACAACGAAAGGCGCCCGGCGGACGCCTTGAGCTGGCTCGCGACCGGGCCATTCAGTCTGGTGTCGAAGAGCGAGGAAACGCCAATGACGGTGAGCGCCATGCGGAAGGCCCCGGCGCGATCGAACACCGGAGCCGAAAAGGCCGTCCACGCTGGATTGCGCATGCCTTGGGTCTTCGCCACGCCCGATTTGCGAACCCGGCCACGTTGACGAAGGGATTCCTCCACGGTCGCCGAAGCGCCGGGAGACTCGCGATTCCAGTCGTCGACATCCCGCTTCAACGTGTCGCGCGTGAGTTCTTCCGGCAACCAGGCGAGAAATATCTTGCCCGTGGCGGTCAGCAACGACAGGTTCGAGCCAATGCGCATCCGCGCCGCGGTCCGCACGTCGCCCATTTCGTCCCGAATGACGGTGGGGCCGTTCGATCCCCAGACGCAGAGGTAGGAACACAGACCCGTCCGGTGGGTGAGTTCGCGCATCGCGTCGACCGTGTTCTGGCCGCCGTCCAAGCTCTTCATGGCGGCGACCGCGATGTCGATCGTCGCGGGACCGATTTCGTAACGGCCCGTGTCCGGATCCTGCCGCACGAATCCCGCGTGCCGAAGACTGGAAAGGTATCGATGCGTCCGGCTCGCCGACATGCCGGCGGCGCCGGCGATTTCCGTCAGGGGCATGAGCCGGCCCGCCTTCGCGATCGCCTTCAAAAGCTCCAGCCCGACGAGAGCCGTTGAATTGCCGGCGGCCCCGGCGGACAGCCGGGCGGGACGCCCCTGGCGGGAATTGGGAAGTCCGGTCGACATTTTCGCTCCGCGGCCAGCGTGTTGACAAATGTTTATGCCACGCCTAGCTTTTTGAAATACAGAATATTTTTCTGAATTTCAGAAAAATAAAATCACGCCGAAAGCCTCGCTGGACCGCGAAGCCCGGGACGAAGGGATGGACATGACGCCGCCGGACGTCCGCGTCGATCCCGCACACCCGCGTGGCGACCGCGTGAAAAGCGGACCTGTCGAGAGCTGGAGTTGATTCGATGTCATATGCCGTCGCCGTGGATATTGGCGGGACGTTCACGGACCTCGTTGGCTACGATCGCGAGACGCGCCAGGTCGTCCTGACAAAGAGCGCCACGACGTATGAAAACTTCGTCGATGGCATTCTCGATTGCTTCGCCAAGGCCGGCGTGACGCCGGAGCAGGCGCGCTTCCTGAACCACGGCACGACCCTGGTCATCAACTCGTTCATCCAGCGGCGCGGAGCGAGGGCGGCGCTGGTCACGACCGGGGGATTCCGGGACGTTCTCGAAATCGCGCGCGCCAACAGGCCCGATCCCTTCGACCTTCATTACCAGCGCGACCCGCCGCTGATCCCGCGTTCCCTCCGTTTCGAGGTTCCCGAACGCATGGACACCTTCGGCAAGGTGCTCACGCCGCTGGATCTGGACGCCCTCGATCGCGTCGCCGACGAGCTTCTGGCGCGGAAGGTCGAGGCCGTCGCGGTCTTCTTCCTGAACTCCTTCGGAAATCCCGAACACGAGGAAAAAGCCGCGCGGCGCCTGAGCGAACGCCTCCCTGGCGTCTATGTCACGTGCAGCACGGATCTGACGCGCGAATGGTATGAATTCGAGCGTTCCTCGACCGTCGCCGCGAACGCCTTTGTCGGACCTCTGGTAAACACCTACATCCGCCGCCTCGAAGGCGACATGAAGACTCGCGGCTTCGCCGGTTCGCTCTTCATGATGGGCTCGAACGGCGGCCTTCTCTCCGTCGACCGCACCTGCCGGCAACCGGTCAGCCTGGTCGAATCCGGTCCGATCGGCGGTTGTATCGGCGCCGGGGCCTACGCCGGGGAACTCGGGTTCAGGAACGTCGTGGCCTTCGACATGGGCGGAACCACGGCGAAGTGCGCCCTCGTCGAGGAAGGCAGCTTCAACGTCGAAACGATCTACTACGCCGGTGGATACGTGCATGGATTCCCGATCAAGTCGCCCGTCATCGACATCGTGGAGGTTGGTTCGGGCGGCGGCTCGGTGGCGTGGCTCGATTCACAAAACCGGCTTCACGTGGGGCCGAGAAGCGCGGGATCGACGCCCGGTCCGGTGTGTTATGGACGAGGCGGAACGGAAGCGACCGTCACCGACGCCAATCTCGTGCTGGGGCGCCTGAACGCGGAACGCTTCCTCGGCGGCGAGCTGAAACTCGACACGGAAGGCTCGTTCCGCGCCATCCGCGGCCTCGCGGAGCCGCTGGGCTACGCGGGAGACGAGGGATTGCTCCGGCTGGCGGACGGAATTCTGTCGCTGGCGACGGTGACGATGGCCGGAGCGATCCGGCAGGTCTCGGTCGAGCATGGCCTCGATCCGCGTGACTTCGTTCTCTTCAGCTATGGCGGAGGCGGGCCGCTTCACGCCGCGGCGCTGGCGCGGGAACTCTCCATTCCCACGATCGTCATTCCACCCGCGCCCGGCAACTTCTCGGCCATCGGCATGTTGCTCGCCGACGCGCGCATCGATCTGTCGAAGACCTTCACGGGAATTCTCTCCGAAGACGCGATGGATTCTCTGCAGGACTCCTTCGCCGCGATGGAGGCCGAGGCCGCCGCGTCGCTCCGCGCGGAATTCGGCGCGCGCGACGTTTTGTTCGAGCGGCACGCCGAGATGCGATACCTCGGTCAACGACACAACATCAAGGTGCCGGTTGGCGGCGCGGGCAATCTCGCGACCATCCGGCAGGCGTTCGAACGGGACTACAAGCGACGTTACGGGCATTCCGACTCCAGCAACGCGGCGGAACTCCAGGCCCTGCATCTGTCGGCGTTCGCCCGGCAGCAGCGGCCCGATCTGACGGCCCTCGCCCCGCCGATCGAAAAGCCCGCCGCGCCAGGCTCGCGACGCGTCTATTTCAGGGAAAGCGATGGCTTCGTGGACGCGGCGGTGTACCAGCGCGGAGGCCTCGCGCCGGGCTTTTCGGCAACGGGGCCCGCGATGATCGAGGAATACGGCTCGACGACGCTGATCGGTCCATTCGATCGTTTCGAGATCGGACGCTTGCACGAAATCCGCATCCATTGCGACGCTCAGTGATCGGGATCGAAATGACTCAATCATCAGCCACTCACGACGCCATAGACCCGATCACCCTCGAAGTGATCCGCCACGGCCTCATCTCCACCACCAACCAGATCGACGCCAACATCAAGCGCACGGCGTTCAGCCCGTATATTTACGAGTACAACGACTTCGCCGTTGGCGTGACGGACATTCAGGGGCGGCTCGTCGCCCAGTGCACCGGCGGCATGCCGCCCTTCGTGGCGGATTCCGTCGGCGCCGCCGTCCGCGACGGCATCAAGATTTACGGGATGGAGCGCCTGCATTACGGCGACGTCCTCGTCTGCAACCACGCCGCGGTGCAGGGGCAGCATCTCAACAACACGGTGATGTACACGCCTATCGCCGAACACGCCGACGGTTCGGGCAAGCTTATCGGTTACGTCGCCATCAACGTGCACTGGATCGACATCGGCGGCACGATGAACAACTCCCACGACATTTTCATGGAGGGGCTGCAGTTGCGCTCCATCAAGATGTGGTCGAAGGGAGAGCCGATCGAGGAAGTCTACCGGATCATCGAGAACAACACCCGGCTTCCCGTGGAGCTCCTCGGCGACATCCAGGCCCAACTGTCCGGATGTTTCCTCGGACGCGATCTCATCGCCCGCCTCGTCGAGAAATACAGCACGGCCACGTTCGAGCGCGCCATCGAAATCATCCTCGATCAGGCGGAAGCGGCCGCGCGGCAGCACATCCGGAATCTTCCGGACGGTGAATACACCCACGAAACCTGGCTCGACAACGATGGCCAGGGCGACGCGCCGATTCCCGTCAAGGTGCGCGTGATCATCAAGGACGACGAGATAACCGTCGATTACACGGGCATCGCGGAGCAGGCGAAGGGATCGATCAACTCGGGCTATCATGGCGGCGGACTGACGACGGCGCGCGTCGCCTTCCGCTATCTCGTCGCGCCGGACGAGCCCGCGAACGAGGGCCTTTTCCGCCCGTTGAAGCTGATCCTGCCGCAAGGCACCATCCTCAGCGCGGATCCGACCGCGCCGATGGCGAACTATCCCATGCCATTCCCGACCGTCATCGACGCGGTGATCAAGGCGCTGGAGAAGGCTCTCCCCGAGCGCGTCACGGGCGGACACTTCGCCACGCACTCGGGGTTTCGTCTGTTTGGCCGACGCGCCAATGGCCGCCCCTTCAACGGGCACGACAGCGGACATGGAGGGTGGGGCGCGTGCGCGACCCATGACGGAGCCGGCCCGTTCCGCACGATGGCGCACGGCGACACGCGATTGATCCCCATCGAGTTGCAAGAACGCCTTTTGCCATTCCGCGTCGAATCGATCGCGCTGCGTCAGGATTCCGGCGGGCCGGGCAAATTCCGCGGCGGTCTCGGCTTCGCGAAGAAATATCGCATTCTCGAGGACTGTCAGCTCCAGACGAACCTCGACCGGACGAACCATCCCGCCTGGGGCGTTCTCGGCGGCAAGGAAGCGCGTCCGGGCCGCGTTCTCGTCATTGACGAAGCGGCGGGGACGACGACGCCGAAATTCAAGGCGCATGGCGAACCGCTCGCCGCCGGAAGCGTCGTGATCCTGGAAACCGGCGGCGGCGGCGGCTACGGCCCGCCCGCGGAGCGGGATCCCGCGCTGGTGCAGCGCGATCTCGACGAAGGCTACGTCTCGATCGAGGCGGCGCGCGCGGAATATGGCTTCGCCGTCGACGACAAGGGACAGGTGACGACAAGGCGCTCGTGAGCGGCCGAATTGCCGCCCGAAGAACGATCGGTCGTGTCGACGCCGCGCGCGAGCCGGCGACCGATCGCGGCGGGACGGGCGCGCGAATTGCCCGGCGCCCGCCCCGGGGATAAACTGTCTTGAAACACGCTCGGAACGAGCGCTGACCAGGGAGCGGACTTATGAAGACGGATCTCCAGCTGAAGATCAGCCTCGCCGATTATCACAGGACGAGGCCGCTTCTGAACGGCGACGTGAAACTGAGGGGCATCGCGCCCGAGTATTACGCCGCGGCGCCTGGCGAAGCCTGTTTGCGCCCTGTCTACGAAGAGTTCGACGTCGCGGAAATGTCCCTCTCCTGGTACGCGATGGCGAGATATCGCAAGGAGCCCGTCTACGCGCTGCCGATTTTTCCGTTGCGAATGTTCATTCAGGCCTACGTCTATTGCAGGGCTGACTCGGGAATTACGAAGCCGGAAGATCTGAGGGGAAAAAGAGTCGGCATGGACCTTTACAGGCTCACGGTGGGCCTGTGGACGCGCGGCGTGTTCGAGGAGCACCATGGCGTCACGCCGGACCAGATTCACTGGTTCACCACCGAGGCGGAGGGAGCGGGGTTCGAGGCGCCCGCGAACGTGACAATCACCCCGACAGGCAGGGACGTCGAAGATCTCCTGCTGAGCGGAGAAATCGACGCCGTGATCGCTCCCAACGTGCTGAAGTCGATCCGCGCCGGCGACCCGCGCGTCCGGCGCATGTATGCCGATTGCAGGGAGACGATCGGAAGCTATTTCGACAAGACCGGCATTTTCCCGATCACCCACACGCTCGTCGTCCGCGAGGAATTGCTCGCCCGGGAGCCGTGGATCGTCGAGAGCCTCGTCGAGGGCTTCCAGGCCGCCGGCGATCTCTGCCGTAAACAATACGACTATCCGAAAAGGCTGTCGTTCCCGACGGCCGTCCTGATTCTCGAGGAAGAAGAGAAGCGTTTTGGCAAGGATCCGTGGAAGCACGGTCTGGACCAGAACACGCACACGCTCGACCGATTCATGGAATACGCTTTCAGGCAAGGCTATACCGGACGCCGGATGAGCGTTGATGAATGCTTCTGGCCCGCGTCAAAAAAGCCGGCCGCCTCGAAGGCGTTGGCGCCAGAACCGGTCGGAGCGAAGTGATCGCATCGGCTGGTTGATTCGCCGACGCGTCGCGGCGGCCCTAATTGCCCAGTTCCCTGACCCTCGCCAGGGTTTCCGGAGAAACGTCGAACATTTCGGCGATGCTCTTCTGCATCTCCTCCCCGGACCTCGGCACGAGCGGCAGTTGCGAGCGTTGCGCGTCGGCGCGAAATTCGGGATCCAGGAGCATGTTCTGGAAGGCCGAGCGCAACAGGCGCAAACGGGCCGGAGGCACGTTCGGCGTGGTGAACAGGGCGCGACCGATTTCGTCGTTGCCGACGAGTTGATGGAAGACTTGCCGTGTCCCGGACTCCTTCGCGAGTTCGAGCACGGTGGGGATGTCCGGCATTTGCGGATCGCGTTCGGTCGCGAACTGCACGAGGATGTTGAGTTTTTTTTCGCTGATGTATTTCGAGAATTGTTGCGACAGGCCGATGTAGGTCGACGAACCCCCGTCCGTCTCGCCGCGCTCGACCGCCAGAACGAAGTCTTGCGCGGAGGGATAGCCCGGAATCAATTTGAATGGCGCGCCCAGCAATGTGTTCATCGCGCGCAGCCGGTAGGTCGCGATCTCGTTCACCGTGGATATCGCGATGGTGCTGGGTTTCGTCATCATGTCCTCGCGCGTCCTGATGGGAGACGCGTGCCAGAAGAACAGCACCGAGGTCGTGTCGAGCAGCCGGCCCACGGCGGGAAATTTTCGCGCTTCGTACTTGATCTGCGGATTGCCGAACAGTTCCTCGCTGGCGAAGGACGAGGTGATGATCGTGAGCGTGGAGCCGTCTTGCGGAGCGACATTGTAAACGTAGTTTGACGCGACGACACCGCCGGCGCCGGGCATGTTGCGGGCCACGACGACCGGGTTTCCGGGGAGGTGTTTGCCGATATGACGCGAAACCAGCCGGGCATAGGCGTCGTAAGCCCCGCCCGGACCGATCGGGATAATGATCGTGACCGTCTTGCCGGCATAGGAAGAATCGTCCTGCGCGAAAGCCGTCGCCGGGGGCAGGATCGCCATGAGCAGCGCCAGAAACACGCCGGCAAGGATCTGCTTTACGATCATGGCGTATCCGATTCATGCAAAGGCGACCGGGCCGTCCGCGCGCCGTGGTGGATGAATATGACGGGACAACGATCTGGCGAAGATTGGCGGCTTCCTCGCGGCGAAAGCTATCAGGCAGCCGGAACAGTCTCAAGAGTTTCCGGATTTTGAACAGGCCCGGAACCCTCGCCGACGCCGCGGGCGAGCGACCGCGCGTGCGGGCAAGACCCGGAGACCTCGCTTTGCGTGAATTTCTCCCGCCATGCGCCGGCGCCTCGCGATGACATCGCGATCCTCCCGATAAAATCGCGGATTGCATTTTTGACAGGCCGTCGCGACGAAATTACCTTCGCGCGCGATCGCGGAGAAAACAATGACGCCCGCTCGCGCCCTGATTCCATTCGTGCTGCTGGCCATCATGACCGCCGCGGCGCACGCGCAATCGGCGATCGCGGATTTTTACCGCGGCAAGACCGTGACCATCGTCGTCGGCCAGCCGTCGGGGAGCACGTTCGACTCCTACGCGCGCCTGATCGCGAGCCATTTGAGCCGGCACGTTCCAGGCCAGCCGACGATCATCGTACAGAACATGCCGGGCGCCGCCTCTCTCGTCGCGGGCGCGCATGTCTACAACATCGCGCCCCAGGACGGCACGACCATCGGCGCCTCCTCGACCAACCTGCCGGTGCAGCCGCTGATCGATTCCACGGGCGTCAGATTCGATCCGCGGAAATTTCAGTGGCTGCCGACCCCGGCCGAATTTCCGACGGCGCTCATCGTCTGGCGCGCCGCGTCCGTGACGAGTCTCGACGACATGCGCGCGAAGGACGCGAATTTCGGCTCGATCACCGCCGGATCGCCCCCGACGGTCGCCATCGGGCTGTATAACCAGGTGCTCAGGACGCGCATGCGGCCCATTCTCGGATACGCGAGCATGCAGGCGGCCGTGCTCGCCATGGAACATGGCGAGATCGACGGTTATCCGAGCATTCCCGTCGAGACCCTTCGCGTCAACTACAAGCACCACCTCGAGGCGGGACGGATTCGCGTGCTGCTTCAGGCGGGCGAGACGCGCACGGCTGAATTCCCGGACGTTCCGACGGTCCTGGAATTGCTCGACAATGAAAACGATCGCGCGCTCGTGCGGCTCGCCAACGCTTTCACCATGACCACGACGCCCTTCATGATGGGGCCCGGCGCGCCAGCGGACCGCGTGGCCGCGATGCGCGAGGCGTTCACGGACACGTTCGCGGACCCTGCCTTTCTCGAGGACGCGGCCCGGCGCGAACTGCGGTTAAGTCCCGTCTCCGCGGGGAACGTCACGAAACGCATCGAGGCCGCCTTCCGGAGCGACGAAACGATCGTGCGTCGTCTGCGCGACATCTACGAGAAAACAAAATAGCGGTCGCTCGCGGCTCATCCCTTGAAGGCGACAGCGGCCTTCGCGACGACGTCCGGAGGCGTGCGAACGATGGCGTCCGAATATCCCTGCACGGCGACTCCCTCGACGGGATCGAGCTCGAGGCTCCGTCTGGCCGCCATCTCGATCATGGCGGGGTC
The DNA here is from genome assembly GCA_903884435.1 of uncultured Hyphomicrobiales bacterium. Lineage (GTDB taxonomy): Bacteria > Pseudomonadota > Alphaproteobacteria > Rhizobiales > Beijerinckiaceae > Terripilifer. Next base: position 9,742 of record CAISEY010000268.1, read on the forward strand.
GCGCGTCATTTTGTCGAATATCCCGCGCAAATAGAGAATCCGGTCCTCCGGCAAGCCAGGAGGCGCGACGAGCGCGCGGCCAATCATCGCGCCGGCGGACGCGAAATCAATGACGCGTTTCGCGTCCGGATCATCGACGAGCTCCTGCATCAGCGGAACGTCCGCGAGTTCGCGATTCCGCCGCAGGCCGGCCTGGATCACCGCGACAAGATCGCCATTGTCCAGCTGGCGCTTGTGGGTCACGCGCCAGGAATTCCACGCGGACGACACGAGATCGATTTCTCCCCGTTCCAGCGCGACGGAATATTCGTTGGCGCCGGGATAGCCGCAAATCATCCTGAACTTGAAGCCGCCAAGAACCTTCAGAATCGCGGGGTATTGATAGCTTTGCGCCGTCGTTCCGGTGCAGCCGACGACCGTCTCCTGACGCTTCATGTCGGCGGGCGTCTTCGAAGGCGAGTCCTTGCGCCGCACGAAGGCCGTGTTCACCGGCGAGAAGGAGCCGATGTAGCGCATCTCCTCGACCTTCCACTTGCCGACGTCCGGCTCCATCACCTGCGTGTTGCCAATGGTCTCCGGCAGCACGGCCAGCAACGTTCCGTCGCGCGGCGCCTGCGAATAGACATGGCTCGTCGCCAGCAGGCCGCCGCCGCCGGGCCTGTTTTCCACGATCACGGCTTTCGCCTGCGGCAGATGAACCTTCAGCATGTCGGCCGCGAGGCGCGCGTAAAAATCATACGAGCCGCCAGGCGGATGGCCCACCATGACCCTGACGGTCTTGTCGCGGAAGAAATCGGCGGCGGGACTCTGCGCGAGCGCCGCGGTCGCCGCGCCGGACATGGCGAGCGAGGCGCACGACAGGCGCGCGACGGAATGCATGAACATGATTTTCCCCTCCGGGGTTCGTCCGGCCGCGCGACCCGACGTCAGATCGCGCCCCCGAGGACGGCGCGGGATTCGGCGAAGAGCTCCTCGACGGAAAAGCGCCTCGAAATGATTTGCTGCTCATGCGCCAGCCGGATCGCGAGGTCGAGGGACGGCGCGACGGCCTCGAAGCCGAGCGGCTTCATGTCGACGCCGCCGGGCGACGGCCCGGCCATGTCCTTCGACCGCCGGAAGAGATCGTAAATCTCGCCAACGAGTTCGGGACGGAAGCGGAGCAGGTCGCTCTTGACGACGAGCATGTGATTGATCGGGATCAGGCCCGTGGCGTCGTGCCACGCCCGTCCCGCCGTCGCCGCGTTCGGGATGACCGGCCTGATCCGGGGATCGTCCGGCAAGTCGTTGCCGAGGATCGCCGCGTCGATCTGGCCGGACATCAGCATCGGCAGCAGTTTCGCGCCGGCGGGAGCGCGCGTCACGAACGACGGTTCGCGGTATTCAGCCAGATGCGCGTCCTCGAAGATCACCCATTGCACGCTTTCGAGATCGAGGCCGTGCTCGCGCGCGAGAATGTCGCGCACCCACGCGCCCGTCGTCTGCGTGTACGCGCGCACGCCGACTTTCTTGCCGGGAAGCATCGCCGGCGTCATTTCGGCGTGGAAGTCCGTGTTGTAAACGATGCAGCCGTGCTGAAACCGCGACGCCAGCACGACGGGAAGCAGGACCAGCGGTTTCTTGTATTGATATGCTTGCAGAAACGTGAAGATCGCCATTTCGCTCACGTCGAAGCGCCGCTCGCGCGCCATCGGCTTGAAGGCGTCGTGGATCGGTTCGATTTCGTGAAATTCGAAGTCGAAGTCCGGCGACGAAAGCTTGCCGGACAACAGGGCCTCGGTCGATGGATAGCGCTTGAGCGCGGTGGAAAGGGCGAGCCTGGCCATGATCGACTCCGTTTACTTCAGCGAGGGATAGAGGCGCTCCGCCGCGCCGCTCAGGATGCTGGCCCGGTCTTCCGCGGAAAGCGACGCGAGAACATGCAGCGTTTCCCTGACGATATTGGGCAGCGTGTCGTCGTGGGCCGGAAAATTCGAGCCCCAGAGCACGCGTCCCGAGCCATAGGTCTGCATCAATTTCGCCATGAATGTCGCGGGCGTCGCCTTGCCCGCCTGGCAGTGCTCGACCGTCCGGCTCGTGAGCTTGAGATAAACGTTCCCGTAACTCGCGAGGCTCCAGAGGCTGTCGGCTTTCGCGTAGGGAGGTCCGTCGCCGATGACGGGACGGGCCAGATGGTCCAGCAGGAAATTCGTTCCGGGAAACCGCTTCACGATGGTCAGCAGCAGCGGAATGCCTTCCGCCGTCATTTGCATCGCGACCGGCAGCCTCAACGCTCCGGCCTTTTCCCAGACGGGGTAAGCCCTTTCGTCGTCAAGCCAGGTCTGCTGGCCGGGCATGGTGCTGCCCGTGGTGAAAACCCGCATCCCCGTCATGCCCCTGGCGATCCAGCGATCGATCTGGACGAGAGCCGCGGGATCGAGGGGATCGACGGAAAAGACGCCCGTGAAGCGATCGGGAAAACGCCGGATCGAATCCGCGAGATAGGTCGAATCGTGACCATACGCCGTCGACGCCTGCACCACGGCGGCCTTCGCGACGCCGGCGGCGTCCATCGCCTCCAGAAGCTGTTCGGGCGTCGTCGGGCGTTCCGAAGACCAGTCGGATTGCTTGCCGCCAATCGGGGCCAGTGGATATTTGCGTCGATCCGGCGAAACCACGTGACAATGCACGTCAATGATTTTCGGATTTTCCGACGCCATTATCAGTCTCCAGATTTTTCGCGCCCCCGGCCCGATCAGGATTCTTCTTAAAGACATCGCCCGGGAAAGGGGCTATTCAATCGGCGACGAGGGTCATGAGTTTTTACTAAGCAGCCATGGTGCGTCCGGAAACAATCCCCGGTTTTCGCCGCCTGCGGGCCTTCGACGCGGCCGCGCGGACAGGATCGCTGTCGGCCGCCGCGAGGACTCTTGGCGTGACGCAATCAGCTCTTTCGCGGGCGATCGCGCGGCTCGAGGCGGATCTCGGGACGATGCTTTTCAGCCGCGGCCCCGACGGCGTGTTTCTGAACGAAGCAGGGGGACTCTTCCGTCGTCGCGTCGGGCGCTTTCTCATCCAGATAGACGAGGCGGTCGCCAGGGTCGCCGAACGCAGGCCAAAGTCAGCGCCTCCCGGTTCGCTCGCCGCCAAAATCAGCGCGGCTCATGCGCGCTGCCTGCTGGCCATCTGGCGAGAGGGCTCGTTTCGCGCCGCCGCCAGGAGCCTGGGGATTTCCGAACCCAGCCTGCATCGCCCCGCGCGCGAAATCGAGCAACTGCTTGGCAGGCCTCTTTACAGGCGCACCGCCGCCGGACTGGCCGTCAACGACGCCGGCGGTGAATTCGCCCGCCGTCTCGCCCTCGCGATTGGCGAGATCAGATCGGGCGCCGAGGAAACAGGACGTTCCGTCGAGCATCGAACAAGCCTGCGCCTCGGCATCCTGGCCCTGGCGCCGAGGACCATTCTGGCGCGGGCCAGCACTTGCCTGCTGGAGAGAGATCGCGCGCACGGGATCGAGGTCGTGGAAGGGCCCTACGCCCGGCTGGCGAACGAACTCAATCAGGGGTCCATTGATCTCATCTATGGCGCCTTGCGGACGCCGCCGCCCCATCCGGACATGATCGAGGAGTCGCTGTTCGCGGACCCCTACATCATCGTCTGCCGGAAGGGACACCCTCTCCTCGGGCCGGGGTCCAGATCGCCAGCGGCGTTGGCGCGATATGACTGGATTTTTCCGGATCGGGGCCTTCCGCGCCGGATTGTTCTCGATGACTGTCTGAAAAGATGGGATCAGTCCCGTGTCGTCCAGTTCGAGACGAGCTGTCTTGCCACGATCCGCGCCCTTCTCGCCACGAGCAACCGGATTTCAATCCTCTCGCGATGGCACATCGCGCTCGACGGGCATCGTGAACTCGCCGGCGTCGACGGCCTCGCCATCGACCACCGCCCTCGCGTCGTGGGCCTGACCCGGCGCGAAAACTGGTTGCCGACCCCGTTTCAGGCGGCGTTTCTCGACGAAATGCGAATCGCCGCGGCGAGCATGTGCGCCGCGCCCTGAACGGCCGCCGTCGCCTCGCGCGAAACGATTCGCGACGGCGATTCCGTTCCCGTCGTATCCGGCGCCTCCCGACGCATCGCTCATTTCAATCCAGAGGTTCGACTTTCGCGGTCGCCGGATCAACTGATTTCGAAGACGAGCGACTGGGTGAATTCGCGGCCAAACTCGTCCCGGGCCTCGACCGTCAACTTGTGAAAGCCGGCGCCCAGCGAGGGCGGCAGCGAAGCCGCCCAGAGGTGCGTGCTGTCGGCGGCGCGCACCCAGGACTTCACGCTGTCGGGATTGCGCGCGTAGAGATCGCGCGTGAAAGGATCGGGACGCGCCACGCGCTTCATGTCGAAGCGAAAGCCGGCGACCTCGAGGCGCGCGCGCGTGCGCGGACCGCCGTCGAAAATGTTGACGAGCACCTCGGCGCCCATGGTTTCGTCCAGCGTCAGCGCCGTGGCGCTGTTGCGCGCGCGCGCCGAAGCCTCGCGACGATCGAGCATGATGCGCATCGCCGGCGATTCACGCGAGACGAAGCGCGTCGAGGACCGCGTTCCGTCGATGGAGAGCACGTAGTAGCCATTTGGCGAGCCGTCGCAGCATTGCGCCAGCGGCTGGCCGCCAGCGTCGAGCGGACCGCTCCACCAGGAGCCGGAGACCGCCGCCAGCACCTGGTGGTGATGCGCGTCCCGGACGCCTGGCGCCGCGAGATAATGATGTTCCGCCGTGTGCATGTGCCCCGAGAAACTCACCGCGGGCCGCCCGGCGAGAAGCCCGAGCAACCTGTCGCGATCTTCAGTGTTGCTCGCGGGCGCGCCGGTCTCGGAACTCACGAGGGGCACGTGCATGCAAACGACAATCAGCCGGTTCGCTGGCGTGTGCGCGAGAAGGTTCTCCACGAATTCAAGCTGCGCCGCCCCGATGAGGCCGCGGTAGCCCCTGCCGCGCTCCCAGCAGACATTGTCGAGCATGACAAAGGTCGCCTCGCCATGTTCGAACGCATACCATGGCGGGCCGAAGACACGCTTCCAGGTTTCGCGCGCGCGACTGTTGTCGATGGATTCATAGTTGAGGTCGTGATTTCCGGGCAAATTGAACCACGGCAGTCCGAGCTGGCCCATGAGCCTGTTGTAAGGCTCGTAAAGCCCGAGATTGTCGGACATCACGTCGCCGAGCGTCACGCCGAAGGCCGCGTTCGCGCCATCGAGCGAACTGACGAAACTCTCGCGGAGGTAATCGAGTTCGCTCGCGTTCGCCGGCTGGGGATCCGCGAACATCAGCACGTCGAAACGCGCGGATTCGCGATTGCGGCGCAGGGGAAAATCAAGACTTTCGGGAAGCGGGCCCGTGGGTTCGACGCCTGGCCAGGCGAGATCGAGCGAGCCGGGCGTGCCATCGGGTTCGTGAACACGATAAAATCGCGGAAGCTTCGTCACCGGATCGACCGGCGTGATCCATCCCGCGGGCTTGATCACGAAGATCACGCTTCCCGGTTCGACGGGCAATTCATACCGGCCCTGCGCGTCGGTGCGCGTGACGCGGCGCCCGTTGGAGACGAGCACGCCGGGAATCCCTGGATCCCCGGGCTGGCGTTCGCCGGTTTCCTCGCGATCCTCGAAGACGACGCCCCTGACAATTTCAGCCGCGCCCTGTCGCGCGAACGACGAGCCTGGCATCGCCGTCAGGGCGAGAGCTCCGCCGCCAAGCCTGAACAGACCGCGCCGCGTTGTCCGGGGTTGCGCCATGCCATGCTCCATCGATCGAACGGGACGAGGAAGACGCGATTCGTTCAACGGGCGTTTGAAGACGCGACGACGCTTTTGCGACGAATCCCGCGCGTCAGGCCGCGACGCGCGCGACCGCGGCGTAGCCGCGATAGAGTTCGCGGAATTCGCAGCGCCGTCCGTGCCGCGACGCCGTTTCCTCGCAAAGTCGCCGTAAATCAACGCGCGGCGTCACGGAAAATTTCGCCAGCCAGGCGTTGAGCGCCGCGCGAAACCAGCGCGGCAGGCCGTTCTGATCTCCAAAATCCGCGACGTGAAGGGAACCCGCCTCGCCCGCCAGAACGACGCCCGTCTCGAGCACGGTCTCCCAGGCCGGTATCATCGACAGGGCGTAGGAAATGAAAACACGGTCGAAGCGCGCGCGGCCAAAGAGCCGCGATGGATCGAATTGCGTCGCGTCGGCGCGGGCGACCGTCACGCGCCGCCCGAGGCCGGCGCGCTCGATCGAGCGCCGCGCCGTTTCCAGCATCGCGCCCGAAACATCGACGCCGAAGCACGAGACGTCGGGATATCTGCTGGCCGCGACAATCAGGTTTCTCCCGGTGCCGCAGCCGATCTCGAGCAGGCTCGCGCCAGGCGGCGGCGCGAGCGCCTCGATCATCGCGTCGCGCCCGAGCAGATAGGGCTTTCGGGTGACGTCGTAAAAGTGGCGCTGGATCCGGTAGATGGAATCCATCGCGCTCGCTGCGTCGTTCATGGCTCCGGCTTGCGCTGATAGAGGTGAAACCCTCCGTAGATGGACGACCTGTCCCGTTCCGTGAAGCGGCGGCAGGCGTTCGCGTCGTAGCTCCAGCGATCGAGGATCGCGGCCGGAATCCGGCCGGGCAGCAGCCTTTCGTTGGCGGCCGTGCGGAAAATGACGCGCGCGCCCGGGCGAGCGGTGCGGTCTATTTCCGTCCAGAGCGCCGTGAGCTCCGCGTCGTTCATCCAGTCCTGAGCGTCGAGCAAAACGTAACAATCGGCGCTGGCGGCGGGACTCGCCGCGAGGAACCCGGTGAACGATTCGTGCCGCACGTCGATCCTGTCGGCGCGGGCGCGGATCGCCTCGAAATTTCGCTCGTGGAGAAAGGGAGGCAACGCCGCGCCGGGACGCGGATCGTAGCGACGGCCAAAGGCTTGCCAGGCGAAATAATTATCCCGCAGCGGGAAGGCGCAGGCGAGTTGCTCGACGCGGCGACGCAACGCGCCCGCGATGCCGTCGGCTCCGTCCGCGGCGAGCGCCGCGTATTGCGACGGCGGAATTCCAAGTCCGTAGAGCGAAGCCGGACTCCGGGTCAGCACACGAACCAGCCAGCCGTCGAGCACGGGCGCGACATGGCGGTCGAACAGCTCGCGCTGTTCCTTCATCGAACCCGCTCGAAGCATCACGCGGGGATCGACGCCGTGCAGGCGGGCGACCAGATGCGCGAGGCCGATGAAACGGCCCAGCAGCCCGTGTTTGTAAATGTTGCGGGCGAACAGGCCGATCCGGCGGCGTCCCAGCAGATCGCGCTTTTCCCAGTACCGCCGGCTGAGCGGATCGAGGCCCGGCGCGATGTGCGCGTCATAGGCCTCGATGTTCTCGCGGCTTTCCGGACGGGCGAAGAAGGCCTGGAATTGCGACTGCCGCGGCAGGGAGCGCAACGCCTGGAGCTTGAGGCGGTTGAGCGCGACATGCGCGTCGTTGATGTCGAGAGCGGTGATTTTCGCGGGCGAGGCGACGAGATAGCTCAGCACGTTGCAACCGCCAGAAGCGATGGCGACGACGTGATCTTCCGGGCCGATTTGCAGCGCCTCCATGTCGACGACCGGGTCTTCCCAGATCTGCGGATAGACGAGGCCGCGAAACGCCGCCGTGAACACGCGTTCGAGGAGGCCCTCGCGCGAAAGGAGGCCGTGCCGGTGCACGGCGGCGCCGAGATTCAATCTTGTTTCACGATGAGCGCCTGCGGCGATGTCGGACACGGGACCCCCTGCCATTCCTCGGATGTGCGATCCGGTCACGACTAGGAGAATCGCGTGACAGGCGCGTGAAAGCCCCGTCACACAAGTGACTTCCAAATCTGGTCAAGGACGCCCGGGAAACCTGCGGATGCTCCGATGAACGCCATGACGCGGATTGTCAGCGACACGCCGGCGGACGCCCGTCCGCCTCGCGCGCGACCGCGCGAAACCGCTCCGATCCGCGTTCTCGTCGTGACGGACGCCTGGCGGCCGCAGGTCAATGGCGTCGTGCGCACGCTTGAATGGCTCCGGGCGGAAACGCCCGCGTTCGGCGTTGAATTGATCTTTTTGACTCCCGAGCGATTCCGGACCGTCGGAATGCCAACCTATCCCGAAATCAGACTCGCGCTGGCGTCGCCATCGAGCGTGTACAAGATCATCGATTCGCTCGCGCCCGACGCGATTCACATCGCGACCGAGGGCCCGCTCGGCTTTCTCGCGCGTCGTTACGCTCTCGCGCGCCGGCGTCCCTTCACGACCTGCTATCATACCCGCTACCCGGAATATGTCGCGGCGCGCGCGCCGGCCCCGCTGTGGCTGGGCTACGCGCTCATGCGACGCTTTCACGCCCCGGCCGCGGCGACCCTGGTCGCCAGCGAATCATTGCGAAGCGAACTCGCCAGCCGCGGCTTTTCCAATCTTCGCGTGTGGCGACGCGGCGTCGACACGGCGCTGTTCGCCAACGCCTCGCGAGCGCCCCTGCCCTGGCCTCGGCCCGTGTTTCTCGCGGTCGGGCGGGTTGCCATCGAGAAAAACCTCGAAGCCTTCCTGTCGCTCGACTTGCCAGGCACGAAGGTCGTCGTGGGCGAGGGGCCCGCGCGCGCCGCTCTCGAGCGGAAATATCCCGCGGCGAAATTTCCCGGCGCGCGCGCCGGCGCCGAACTCGCCACTCTATACGCGAGCGCGGACGCCCTGGTGTTTCCCAGCCTCACGGACACGTTCGGCCTCGTGATGGTCGAGGCCCTGGCGGCGGGCACGCCGGTCGCGGCGTTTCCCGCCGCCGCGCCCATGGAAATCCTGCGTGGCGGAGAATGCGGCGCGCTCGACGCCGATCTGCGCTCGGCCGCGCTGGCGGCCCTGCGCGTGGATCGCGCCGCCTGCCGGCGTCACGCCGCGACGCGCGACATGGTCGCGAGCGCGCGCAGCTTTCTGAAAAACATCGCCGACGCCCTCGCGATCAAGCCGCTCGCCGACCGCCTCGCGGCGTTCGACGCGGCGGGCCGCGATTGCGGCCCGAAGGCTTCGGCGCGCGTCACATAGACGTCATTTCGATTTCATAATGTTTGAAAAACAAGGGTCGCCAACATGTCTCTCAATCGTTCCCGTACTCGCGTCCATCGCCTGGCTGGCGCCGTCTGCGTCGCCGCTCTCGTCCTGCCCGCGGCTCCGCGCGCGGCCGAGGCGCCATTGCCCCAGAAAAACGACGCCTATTTCGTATCGGCGCTCGAGCAAATGCGGAAAATTCAGGCTCGGAAGCCGAACACGAGCCGGGCGAAGAACGTCATTCTCTTCATAGGCGACGGCTATGGCGTCTCCTCGATGACGGCGACCCGCATCTTCCGCGGACAGCAGCTCGGGGGAGATGGACCGTCGCACAAGCTGCCGCACGAAGCCCTGCCCTACGCCGCCATGTCGCGCACTTACGCCCATGACAGTCTCGTCACCGATTCCGCGCCGAGCGCGGTCGCCATGACCACGGGCGTCAAATCCAACAACAACATGCTCGGCCTCTCCGGCTCCGCCGTCTGGCGCGAATGCGCGGCCTCCAAGGGCAAGGAAGTGACGACGATCGGCGAGATCGCCAAGGCGCTGGACATGTCCGTCGGCGCCGTCTCCACGGCCCGCATCACCGACGCGACCCCGGCCGCGATGTACGCGCACGCTCCCCATCGCTCGTGGGAATCGGACGCCGATCTCACCGAGGAAGCCCTGAAGGCCGGATGCCCGGACATCGCCCGCCAGATCGTCGAATTTGGCCACGGCGACGGACTCGACGTGATGTTCGGCGGCGGACGCATGAACTTTCTTCCAGCGACGATGGACGATCCGGAGTACCCGGACCAGAAGGGCAAGCGCAAGGATGGCCGCGACCTCACCCGGGAATGGCTGAAGCGCTATTCGAATTCGGGCGCCTACGCGTGGAACAGGGACATGTTCGACAAGATCAATCCCGGGAGCACGCGCCACGCCCTGGCTCTCTTCGAGCGGACGGACATGCGCTACGAAGCCGACCGGGCGAAGGATCGCGGCGGCGAGCCCTCGCTGACGGAGATGACGATGAAGGCGCTCGACATTCTGTCGAAAAACCCGAAGGGCTATGTCCTGATGGTCGAGGGGGGCCGGATCGATCACGGCAGCCACGCGAACAACGCCTATCGCACGCTGACGGACGCGGTGGCCTTCGAGGAAGCCATCAAGGCGACGCTGGCGCGGGTCAATCTGAAGGACACGCTCGTCATCGTCACCGCCGATCACAGCCACACGCTGACGATCAACGGCTATCCCGACCGCGACACGCCCATTCTCGGCCTCGTGAAGGAGCGCGGCAAGACGGCGCTCGATCTCAATGGCAAGCCCTACACGATCCTGAGTTTCACCAATGGCCCGGGCGCCAAGGATGGACCGCGCGACAACATCGGCGAGACCGACACGCTGGACCCCGATTACGTTCAGCAATCGCTGGTGCCGCTGAGTTCTGAAACACACACCGGCGAGGACGTGGCGATTTTCGCCGGCGGACCGTGGGCGCATCTGTTCCAGGGCGTGGTCGATGAAAACTATGTTTTCTTCGTCATGGATCAGGCCCTCCAGGCGACGAAGCGCTTGCCGAAAGGCGGCGCGGTCGCCAGGGCGCGCGTCAGCCAGGCGCAAAAATGACCTTCGCCGTTTCCTCGCGAACTCCCTCCCGCCGCGACTTCATCGCCGCGGGTCTCGTTTGCCTCGCGCCGCCGGGCGCGAGCGCGACGGAGAAGGTGAAGATCCGCGATCTGTGGGGCGATGGAGGGCGCTTTTCCGGGCTCGCCGACCGGCTGGCTGGCCAGAGCGTGGAAATGCGAGGCTACATGGCTCCGCCACTCAAGCCGGAAGCCATGTTCTTCGTGCTGACGCGCATTCCCATGGCGGTGTGTCCGTTCTGCGATTCGGAGGCCAGCTGGCCCGACGATCTCGTCGTCGCCGAGGTTCGCAGGCCCCTGACGCCATCTTCCTTCAATGATCTCATCTCGGTCTCGGGGCGCCTCGAACTTGGCGGAAAGACCGATCCGGCCACCGGCTTCGTCAGCCGCGCGCGGATTGTCGACGCCGTCTTCGCGCGCGTCTGAGGCGCGCGTCGACGATCAGGCAGCCTCGACGAGGGCCGACTCCCGCTGCTTTCCCGTCGCGAATTCGCGCTCCATCGAGCTCATCCATTTGACGAGTTCGAGCCTTCCATCCATGTGCTCGAGAATCGCGGAGCAGGATTCCACCCAGTCGCCCGTGTTGAGATAGGTGATGCCGTCGATGACCCGCATGGCTGGCTGGTGGATGTGACCGCACAGGACCGCGTGCACGTCGTGCCGCCTGGCGTCGGCGACCACCGCGTGTTCAAAGGCGCTGATGAAGTTCACCGCGCGTTTCACCTTTTGCTTCGCGTAGGCGGAGAACGACCAGTAGGGCAAGCCCAGTCGCCGGCGGACCCGGCTGATATGACGGTTCAGGAAGATGGCGAAATCGTAGGCCCAGTCGCCGAGCAGGGCGAGGCATCGCACGTTGCGAACAACCGTGTCGTATTTGTCTCCGTGCAGGAGCAGAATCCGGCGTCCATCCGCGGTCGTGTGGACAAACTCCTCGTGAATTTCGATGCCTCCGAATGAAGACCCTGAATAGTCGCGCAGAAACTCGTCGTGATTGCCGGGGATGTAGACGAGGCGAGTCGCCTTGCGCACCTTGCGCAAAAGTTTCTGGATGACGTCGTTGTGGCGTTGCGGCCAGTGCCAGGCGGCCTTGAGTCGCCAGCCGTCGATGATGTCGCCGACGAGGAAAATCGTCTCGGCTTCATGGCATTTCATGAATTCAAGGAGCGCCTCCGCCTGGCATCCGCGCGTGCCCAGATGCAGATCGGAGAGAAAGAGCGAACGGACTTGTCTGACGGTTGTCGCCACGCGCGTGAACTCCGGAAATGTTTCGCGCCTGAATGACCGACTCGCGTCTCACTTGTGTGACGGCTCCGGGTCCGGCGAACTTGAGTCGCGGGCAAGACGGGGTGACGCCCGCGACATTGGCGCCGTGTTCACGCGCGAGCGTCGCGGCGAGAGATCCCCCGGCCGCGTCCGATCTCCGGATTGCTTTCGGGAGCGTGATTCATGTCATGTCCCGATTCCGCCATTTTCAATTATAAACAAGCTTGATCAACAAGGTCGCGCCGGATTTTTCGAGACCCGCGGGCGCGGCTGGAGGCCGTGGCATGCTCAACCAGCCTGGACGCGCGGACGCCGCGCCCAAGGAAAGTCCTTCGCCGCGCACGCGGAGTTGCGAGCGTTCCTTCGGTCCGGCTCGCCGAACTTTCCGGTCGTTCGCGGGCAGGTTGTGGTCCTGGCGATATCGTGGCGCGGCGCTTGTCGCCGCTTTTTCCGCTTTCGGGTATTTTGGCGCGCCTTTCGTGCTTGGCCCGATCGTCGACGCGGAGCCTGTCGCGCGCGCCGATTTCGTGCAAAGCGTCGTGGCGAGCGGAAACGTCCTCGCGCCATATCGCGTCAATATCGGAAGCCAGGTTGTTGGCGTCGTCAAAGACGTCCCCGTCGAGGAAGGCCAGACCGTCAAGGCTGGCGACAAGCTGATCCTCCTTGACGACCGCGAGCTCCGCGCACAGGTTGTTCAGGCCGAAGGCGCGGTCGCGCAATCCGAAGCGCGCATGCGCCAGCTCAGGGAACTCACGCTTCCCTCGGCGGAGGCGACCCTGGCGCAAGCGCGGGCCACGCTCACCGACGCGCAATCGACCTACGACCGGGCCGACAAACTGTTTCGCAGCGGGAGCGAGACAAAGGTCGTGCTGGAGGACGCCACCAGGGCGCTGGCCATCGCGAACGCGCAACTTCGCGCCGCCAATTTTCAGGTCGTCACGAATCAGCCAGGCGGCAGCGATTACGTCATGGCGGAAACTCAACTCAGCCAGGCGCGAGCCAACCTCGCGATCGCGCAATCGCGCCTCAGCTACACGATTATCACGGCCCCGCGCGACGGCGTCCTGATCTCGAGAAACGTCGAGCGCGGGTATGTCGTCCAGCCGTCGAACGTACTCATGGTCCTGTCGCCGTCCGGCGACATCCAGCTCCAGGTCCAGATCGACGAGAAAAACCTCGGCCTGATCGCCGTCGGCCAAAAGGCGCTGGCTTCGACGGACGCCTATCCGGGAGAGTCGTTTCGAGCGGAAGTCGTCTACATCAATCCGGGAATCGATTTGCAACGCGCCTCCGTCGCCGTGAAGCTGCGGACGCCGGAGCCGCCAGCCTATCTGCGGCAGGACATGACGGTGTCCGTGGACATAGAAACCGCCTTGCATCCCGGGGCGCTGGTCATTTCCGCCACGAGCCTGCGCGGCAAGACCGGCGACAAGCCCTGGGTTTTCAAGGTCGCTTCCGGACGCGCGACGCGGCAGCCCGTCCAGCTCGGGCTCACGAGCGCCGGCAAGGTCGAGATTCTCGACGGGCTGAACGAGGGAGACCTCGTCCTTCCGGCGTCGGCGACGGTCGCCGGGGGATCGCGGATCAGGGTCCGCGGTTTCGGGGCGCGGGAATGAACGGTCGCTGGTCGCCCTTTGAATGGATCACGGCGCTCCGTTTCCTCAGGGAAGGGCGAATGCAAACCCTGTTTATTGTCGCCGCCGTCTCGATCGGCGTCGCGGTCATCGTTTTCATGTCGGCGATGCTGTCCAGCCTGCAGGCGAATTTCGTGAAGCGCGTGTTGACCTCGCAGCCTCACATCCAGTTGATTCCACCCGACGAGGTGGCGCGGCCGTTGCGGGCCCCGGTGGCGGGAACGGTCTCGCAAACCATCGTTCAGCGACCCGCCCAGCGGATTCGCTCGATCGACCAGTGGCTGAAGATCAAGACACAGTTGAGCGCGTGGCCGGAGATCGTGACGGTTTCCCCGACCATGTCGGGATCCGCGCTCGCGGTCAGGGGGGCCGCCAGTCGCTCCATCACCCTCACGGGAGTGGACCCGGACGAATATTTCAAGATTGTTCCAATCCAGGATTACATCGTGGCGGGGCAGCCGCGCGTCTCGACCGACGACATACTCGTCGGGACCGAACTGGCCAGGGCTCTGGGCGCGTCGCTGGGCGACAAAATAAACATAACAGGCGCCACCTCCGCGTCGCGCGTTCTGACCATCACCGGAATTTTCGATCTCGGCAACAAGGGTGCCAATCTGCGCACGACCTACGTCGCGTTGCGCACGGCCCAGGCGCTCAACAATCTCGTTGGCGGCGTCACCACCATCGACGTGACCGTCAGGGACATTTACGCCGCGGAGACGATCGCGCGGAACGTGCAGGCGGCGACCGGCGTCGAGGCGGACAGCTGGATATACACAAACGCGCAGTTCTTCACGGCCGTGAACGCGCAGGAGAACTCCAACACACTGATCCGCTTCTTCGTCGCCCTGTCGGTCGCCTTCGGCATCGCCAGCGTGCTCGTCGTCTCCGTGATCCAGAGATCGAAGGACATCGGAATCCTGCGCGCCATGGGCACGTCGCGCGGGCAGATACTGCGCGTGTTTTTGTTGCAAGGCGGACTCCTCGGGTTCCTTGGATCGCTCGCCGGAGCCGCGGCCGGCGGAGGCGCGGTGATTTTCTGGCACGGCTACCTGCGCCAGGCCGACGGGAGCGAGCTTTTTCAACTCGTTCTCGAACCCTCGCTGTTCGTCGGCGCGGTGCTGATCGCGACCGTCACGGGATTCGCCGCCGCCGCGGCGCCCGCGCTCAGAGCCGCGAAACTCGATCCGGTGGTGGCGATCCGTGGCTGAAACCAGTGAAGTCCTTCGTCTGGAAGGCGTCTGCAAGGCCTACAATGTCGGCACGCCCGTCGAGGTCGAGGTGCTGCACAACGTCGACGTGTCCCTCCGGAAGGGCGAGTTTGTCGCGTTGATCGGTCCATCCGGTTCCGGCAAAAGCACGCTGCTCAACATCATCGGATTGCTCGACCGCCCCACGAAGGGGCGTCTCTTCATTCAGGGGCGCGAGACGAGCACGATGGACGACGCGGAACTCACGCGCATCAGGGGCCATAGCATCGGCTTCGTGTTTCAATACCACTATCTGATTTCCGCGTTCACGGCGCTCGAAAACGTCATGATGCCAATGCTTGTCGAACACGGGTTCCCGAACGAGGAGATGCGCCGGCGGGCCCGCGACCTTCTCGCGCAGGTCGGCCTCACCGAGCGTGAAAACAACCTCGCCAACAACATGTCCGGCGGGCAGCAACAACGCGTGGCGATCGCCCGTTCGCTCGCGATGAACCCGGCGCTGATCCTCGCCGACGAGCCGACGGGAAATCTCGACACGGCGTCCGCCAACATCGCGTTCGAGTTGATGCGGCAGGTCAACCGGACGAACGGCACGACGTTCCTCGTCGTCACCCACAACATGGATCTCGCGCGACGCTGCCAGCGCGTCATCGAAGTGGTCGACGGGGCAATCAGGCCGCCCGGCGGAGTTTGATCGCGCGTCGCAACCTCTCCCCGACCTCGACGAATTCCCGCGTCCCGAGCAAACGGGCCGTCGCGACGTAAACCGCGACGCCAAAGACGCAAAGGAAAGCGCCACGCGACACCACCGTCGCGAGGCCCATGCCGGGAAACATCTCCAGCAGCGCCGCGCGAACCGCCAGACCCGCGCCGCACGCCGCCGCGGAGGACAGGGCCAGGCGGAGCGCTCCATCCAGCATCCCCGGAACGTCCCCGAGAGACGCGCGCCTGTCGCCAGCCTCTTTTTCAAAACGACGGCGCTGCAACGAGCCAAGAAGAAAAACATACGACAGGATCGCGATCGAACTCGCGATCGCGAGGCCGTTCGCGCCCCATCGCTGCCGGAGCAAGACATAGACAGGCGTCATGCCAATCGCGACCGCGGTCCCCGCGATCGTTGGAAGCCACGTGCTGCCGAGGGCGTAAAACCCGCGACCGATGACCGTCTGCGCGGCCCAGCCGCCAAGGCCGAGGCATAGATAGACAAGGATCGTGGCGGTCGCCTGCGTGTCCGCGATGGTGAAGCGGGCGGCGAACAGGCCCCATATCAGGTAGACCGCCTCGAAGCCGGCCAGCGTCATGCAAACCTGCGCGGCGAATGTCGCGATCAACATGAGCCGCACCGCGCGGCAGAGCAGACCATAGGCCTCGACGATCTCGCCGCCCGAAACGAGGCGGCTGATCGTGGGATAAGCCGCCACTCCGGCGGCCATGCCAAAAACGCCGATCGGAACCTTCATCAGCGTTCGTCCGTACTGCAGGTACGAAAGCGCGCCCTCGCCGAGGTAGGAAGCCTGATTCTTGATAATCCACTCGTCCACGACGACGATGGAAAAGCCGATCATGATGGGCGCCGAAAGCCAGAGGTATTTCCTCAGATCGGGATTTCGCGGATCGAGCACGGGGCGCCAGCGCATGCGGGTCCGGAGACAACCGCAGAACGGCAACGCGAAGGGCCCCAGGATCGAGCCGGCCAGCACGCCCCAGGCAAATCCATCCGCTCCCCATTCAGGATTGCGCGCGCCGAGGAGTCCGCCCGCGATAATGCACGCCGAATAAACGAGAGGCGCCAGCGCTGGAAGGACGTGACGATCGCGGGCCTGCAAGGCGGCCGAAAGCAATCCGCCGACCACGTGGAATATCTGCGCGGGCAAAATGATTCGCGTCAGCCGGACCAGCGTGTCGACATCATGCGAGTCCGTGAAGCCGGGCGCCACGAAGGCCGCCAGGGGCCTCGCGAACACCATGAGCAGGGCAATCCCGACGCATCCCGTCACGAGTATGAAATTCGCGATCGCGCTGAAGGCCAGCCATCCGCGTTCTTCGTCGCCATCCTGGAGGTACCCGGTGAAGATGGGTATGAACACGATCGACAGCGCGCCCGCGGCCAGCAGGTAATTCAGGAAGTCCGGCAACGTGAAACTGGCGAAATAGAGATCGGCCTCGCGACTGGCGCCGAGCGTGCGGCCAATGATTTGCTCCCGCGCCAGACCCATGACGCGGCTGAGCAAAATAGAGATGGACCAGATGACCGAGGCGATCCCGATCGCGCGGGCCTGGCTTTTTCCGCGATCGTCCTGAATTTCGGGCACTCGAACGATCCCCCCGGCCCGCGATCGGGAACGCATCGCGGCGTCACGCTTCCGGCGCTTCGCTGGAAGGCGGGACGCCCTCCTTCGCGTGACCAGGCTCCCGAAAACGTGGATTTCGGCCGGGAACCCGGGGGTCGCTCCGCGCGCCGGCGTTTTGACACATCGGCTCGCCGGAGCCTGTCCTCGCGACTAGTGCGCCATCAGGACTGGCACGGTCATGGAAGACAAAATTGTTCTGGTTGTTCCACCGAAAACAAATTCCCGAATCCGCCAGTGGCCATAACCGCCCATGACCATGTAGTCGGCGCCGCTCCGGGCCGCGTGAGACAACAAGGCGACGCCGACGTCGTCGGCGGGCGGCAGTTTCCGCAATGTCGCGGCGACGCCGTGCCGGGCGAGATGCCGGGTAATGTTAAAACCCGGCAATTCCGCGTCCGGCTCGCCCTTGTGGCTCACGCTGACAACCTCGACCTCCGAGGCGCGCGCGAGGAGGGGCAGGGCGCCGGCAAGCGCCCGCGCCGCGGACGCCCCGCCGTCCCAGCAAACCATCGCCTTGTCGAGTTTCGCCGGACCCTTGTGGGTCGTCGGGACGATGAAAACAGGAGCGCCGGAGCCGTACAGGGCGCCCGACACCATCAGGCGATCTTCCGAACCGGCTTCGGGACTGCCTTGCCCGACGACAGACAGATCGAAATGTCGCGCCAGCCTTCCAAACTCGTCCCGCGCGATCCCGGACAGCGCCTCGATCATCACGAGTTCGGTTTGCACGCCAGCCGGGACGCTCGCCACGAGCCGTTGGTAGGACTGTTCCGCCGCCTTTCGTCTTTCGTCCGTCAACTCGGCGAGGGCCTCGTAAACGACCGGATCGGTCTCCCCGCCAGGCGGCAAATATTGCAGAGCGAGTCCCGCCGCGGTCAGATGCGCTCCCGTCTCCGCGGCGAGAGAGACCGCGAAACCGCCGACAGACTCCGCTGTTTCGCCGGTGTCCAGATGAAAGACGACATCCTTGATGGCCATTTGATTCCTCCGGAGAGATCGCGCGCGTTTTCAATTTCCAGGACTATTTTGCGCCTGTCGAGCCGGACAATCAATGACGGGATTTTTTCGAAACGGCGACCAGCCAGACCGCGATTTCGCCGCGGGCGCGTTCGCTCCCGACGCGCGCGCCTCGCCAGGGATCAGGGTCTCGACACGGAACCGCCGCGACCACGTCCCCTCACGACTTTTTCGGCTTCGATCAACGTTGCGTGTACTTTCCAATATCTCGTCTCGCTCCAGCCGAGAGCGGTTCTCAGCGCGCCATTGCCCGCCGATCCGCCAAGCTTTCTCAGCGCCGACAAAAATGCCCGTGCGTCTTCCTTTAAATCTGGCCGCGCCATCTATGTGCCTTCCGTTAATCAATCGCGATCCTGATCGGACTACATGGAAGGTTTCCCGCGCCTTCCGCTCGACGAACTATACCGAAAAATCAGAGGTGTCGAACCCTTGCCCCTCCCCGGTGAACGGCCGTCCCGACATCGCTTTGTTCGACGGCGCTTCAGCGTCGGGCCGCATGGAGCGGCGCGCGCGGCGATCGAAACTCGTCGTGTCAGCGCGTCGGTCGAAGTCCAGACGCGCTCCCGCCTCCCGGAACGGGCTCCGGAGCAGGCGACTCCGATCCGGCGATTTGCGCGTGCGCGACCTCGCCTCCGCGTCCTGGCGGAATTTCGCGGACCACGCCAGGGTGACACAATCAATGGAATCGCTACGATCGGAAAACAACGGAATGGCCCGGTCCACCGCGCGTGATCGCGAAAAGCGTCCGGACCCGCGGGAGGGGATTGAATCACATGCCCGGTTCGGACTTCAGTTTCCCTCCCTTGATCTCGCCGGGCGCGGGAGCTTCGTCAGCCGCCAGGCATCGCCATTCTCCCGTCACGACAAACCGGGGACGCGCCCATGCGTAATTTTCTCGCGACCATCGGTCTCCTGGCGATTCTGGCGGGCGCCGGCGCCGCCGTCTATTTTTTCGGCGGCTTTTACAGCGTGGGCGTCACGGCCCACGAGCCGGACATCGTACGCCAAGCGCTCGTCGGCGTCCGGAAGGCCTCGGTCCGCCGCCACGCGACGGACGCGTCGCCGGCCACGCGGGAAAGTCCGACCCTGCTTCGCGCCGGAGCGCGCGCCTATCTGGAACGGGGATGCACGAATTGCCATGGCGGCCCGGGCGTTGAATGGGCGAAATTTTCGGAAGGCATGCGACCGGACCCGCCCGATCTGAAGGAAGTGGCGAAAGAACGCACCCCGGCGGAACTGTTCTGGGTCATCAAGAACGGGATCAACATGACGGGGATGCCAGGCTTCGGCGCCGCGGCGGATCCGGAGCTCTGGTCCATTGTCGCGTTCCTCAAGAAACTGCCCGCGATTTCGGACGAGGACTTCAAGGCGTGGACGGCAGCCGCGCCAGCGGCGGGCAAGCCTTGAAACGGACTCGCGACTTCGCGCGCCAATGCATAGCTTGACTTGAGGTCGTCCCGGGTACACGCTGAAAAAAAAAGACAACGGGTTTTGTTCCGGGAGGATCCGGGGAAATGATTCGAGCGCCAGTCCTGGCCTCCGTCGTTATGGGGCTCGCGGGCGCCGGTCTCGCGGCGTCGCTGGCGTCGCGATATTTCCGCGCCACGCCATCCGCCGCGCTCCACGAAACGCTGGATCAATATTGTTTCAGATGTCATGGCGGCACGATGCCGCAGGGTGGCCTGAATCTCAGGGGCCTGGACTTCGACAAGCCTGGCGAAAACGGCGCCATCTGGGAAAAGCTGCTGCGCAAAACCCGCAATCGGGAAATGCCGCCCGCCGGTCGCTGGCGGCCCGACGCCGACGCCTATGATTCCCTCGTGAAATTCATCGAGTCCGGCCGCGACCGACTCGCGGAGGAACATCCGAATCCCGGCCGCTCGACGCTGCATCGGCTCAATCGCGCGGAATACGCCAACGCCATTCGCGATTTGCTGGCGATCGAGGTCGACGCCGCGGATCTTCTTCCCGCCGATGACATGGGTTACGGCTTCGACAACATCGGCGACGTGCTGAACGTTTCTCCGCTGTTGCTGGAGCGGTACCTTTCGGCGGCGGGCAAGATCAGCCGGCTGGCGGTGGGCGACACAAACCAGCCGCCGTCCTATCAAACCCGCGAGGTTCCGCACGGCCTCGTGCAGACCGACCGCATGAGCGAGGACATGCCTCTGGGCTCGCGCGGCGGCGCGTCCTTCGGCCATCGTTTCCCCGTCGATGGCGAATATGAAATTTCCGTCACGCTGCAACGGGGCCGCTTCGATCAGGTCATGGGGCTCGAGAGGGAGCGCAAGCTCGACCTGCGGCTCGATGGCAAGCGGCTCCGGCTTTTCACCATCGCCGCCGATCCCGCTGGCGGCGGGCTCGGAGCGGGCAAGGATCCGAACGAGGCGCTGAAGGTCCGGCTGCCGGTGCGCGCCGGGGCGCGAACGATTGTCGCGACCTTCACCAAGGACACGATCGCGCCGGAGGGCGTTCTGCCCCGTCAACGCGAGCGCGCCTTCCACGAGGGCGTCGGCGCGATCACCGTCGCGGGCCCGTTCAGGGTGGAAGGGCCCGGCGCGACCCCGAGCCGCGACAGAATTTTCATCTGCCG
The DNA here is from genome assembly GCA_903884435.1 of uncultured Hyphomicrobiales bacterium. Lineage (GTDB taxonomy): Bacteria > Pseudomonadota > Alphaproteobacteria > Rhizobiales > Beijerinckiaceae > Terripilifer. The sequence goes on from CAISEY010000268.1 coordinate 30,490, forward strand.
CCCGTCGGGCAAGGCCGACGAGGAGGCGTGCGCCGGAAAAATTCTCTCGGGGCTCGCGCGCCGCGCCTACAGACGCCCGGCGACGGACGACGATCTCTCGCAATTGCTCGCGCTCTGGCGCAAGGGCGCGGAGGAAGGCGGTTTCGAATCCGGCGTTCGGCTCGCGCTGCAAAAAATTCTCGTTTCGCCTGAATTTATCTTCCGCATGGAATTCGATCCGCCGGGAGCCGCGCCGGGAGCCGCCTACAGGGTCGGCGACCTCGAACTCGCCTCGCGCCTCTCCTTCTTCCTCTGGAGCAGCATTCCCGACGACGAACTGCTGGCGGTCGCCGAACGCGAACAGCTTCGCGACCCGACGGTTCTGGAAGCCCAGGTCAGGCGCATGCTCGCCGATCAAAGGTCGCGGGCGCTCGTGACCAACTTCGCGGGGCAGTGGCTTTTCCTGCGCAACATCGATCGCATTCAACCCGATCCCGACGCCTTTCCGAATTTCGACGAAAATTTGCGTCAGGCGCTCGGCAAGGAGACGGAGCTCCTGATCGAAAGCCAGTTGCGCGAGGACCGCGGCGTCGTCGATCTGCTGAACACGGATTTCACCTTCGTCAATCAGCGCCTCGCGGAGCATTATGGCATCCGGGGCGTCTATGGCAGCGAGTTTCGCCGCGTGGCGATCACCGATCCGCGGCGCAAGGGCCTGCTGGGGCAGGCGAGCATCCTGGCGGTGACGTCCTATCCCAACCGGACGGCGCCGACGATCCGCGGCCAATGGGTGATGGAGCAGCTTCTCGGCACGCCGCCGCCGCCGCCGCCGGCGAATGTTCCATCGCTGAAGGAGGACGCCTCGGCGCGGACGATGACCATGCGCGAACGCATGGAGCAGCACCGGGCCAATCCCGCCTGCGCCGTTTGCCACAGGACCATGGACCCGCTCGGCTTCGCGCTGGAGAATTTCGACGGCCTCGGCAGATGGCGCGATTCCACCGGAGCGGGGACCGGGCCAATCGACGCGGCCGGCGTTCTGCCGGACGGCTCGACGTTCGACGGGCCCGCCGGATTGCGCGAAGTTCTGCTGGGCAGGAAAGAACAGTTCGTGGAGACCTTCACCGAAAGGCTTCTGACCTACGCCCTCGGGCGAGGCGTCGAGGAATACGACCAGCCCGCCTTGCGCAAGATCGCGCGGGAGGCCGCGCCCGACAACGCGCGCTGGTCGTCCATCATTCTTGGCGTCGTCAGGAGCGTCCCGTTCCAGATGAGGAGGGTCAGCGATGATCATATCTAGGAAATCAATTCCCCGCCGCGCGTTCCTGCGTGGAACCGGGGCGGCGCTCGCCCTGCCGATGCTCGACGCGATGACGCCCGCGCTGTCCGCCGAACAACCGCGCCCGGTCCGGCTGTCCTTTATCGAAGTCCCCAACGGGATCAGGATGGATAAATGGACGCCCGCCGCCGAAGGCGCCGATTTCGCGCTCACTCCAACCCTCGAACCGCTGGCGGACTTTCGCGACCGCATGCTGGTGCTGAGCGGCCTCGACCAGCACGAAGCCGCAGCTCTCGGTTTCGAGGTTGGCGGCGATCATCCGCGCGCCTGCGCCGCGTGGCTGACGGGCGCCCATTGCAAGATGACGTCCGGCGCGGATCTGCGCGCCGGAATTTCGGTTGATCAGGTCGCGGCGCGCGAATTCGGCAAATACACGCAACTCGCGTCCCTGGAGATCGGTCTCGATCCCCCGGACGTCGTCGGCGCCTGCGAATCCGCCTATGGCTGCGCCTATTACAACACGATCTCGTGGCGCAACGAGACGACGCCGCTGCCGATGGAGAATCGCCCGCGGGCCGTGTTCGAGCGGTTATTCGGCGCCGGCGGAACCGACCCGAAAACGCGGCTGATTCTCCGGCGGGAAAGCCGCGGCGTCCTCGACGCGGTCAACGACGACGTCCGGCGCCTGCGTGGCAAGCTCGGCGGCGCCGATCGTGGCAAGATCGATCAGTATCTGGACGCGGTGCGCGACGTCGAGCGCCGCATTCAACTCGCCGAGACACAGGACAGCCGCGACCTGCCGCGGCTCGAGGGGCCCGCCGGCGCTCCGGCCGTGTTTTCCGAATATTACAAGCTGATGACCGATCTCATGGTTCTCGCCTGGCAAACCGACATGACGCGCGTCTGCGCGTTCCAGATCGGCCACGAAATGGGCGGTCGCGCCTATCCGGAAGTCGGGTTTGGCGACGCACATCATTCGGTCACGCATCACCAGGGCGACCAGAACAAGATCGACAAGGTCATCCAGATCGACAAGTTCCAGACGAAACTGCTCGCCTATCACCTCGACAGGTTGCGATCCACGCCCGACGGCGACGGATCGCTGCTCGATCACTCGCTGATCCTCTACGGGAGTTCGATCAGCGACGGAAACCTGCATCTCTACACCGATCTCCCCGTGCTGTTGATCGCCGGCGGCGTTGGCGGGATCAAGGGCGGCCGGCATGTCCGCTATCCGCGCGGCACGCCGATGAACAACCTGTTCCTCACCATGCTCGACAAGGCGAACGTTCCGAACGTCGAACGTCTCGGCGACAGCACGGGACGACTCGCGCTGCCGTCGGTCTAGCGAGGAAGCGACCATGAAACTTGGAGCCATCCTTCTCTCGGGATTGCTGGGATTGCCGCTCGCCAGCGGGACGGCGCTCGCGGGCGACGCCGGCGGGCCTTCGCTCGTCGACGCCGTGAAGCTGGCGAACGCCGACGCGTTGCAATCGCTTCTGAAGAACCGCGCGAGGAACGATGTCGCGGGCCCGGACGGCGTCGAGGCGCTGATCCTCGCGGCCTCGCGCGAGGACGCGCGGATGGCCGGCCTGCTTCTGGACGCTGGCGCCAGCGCCAAAGGCGCCAATGAATTCGGGGCGACCGCCCTTTACGCCGCCGCCGGCAACGCCGACCCGGCGATCGCCAGGCGGTTGCTGGCCGCCGGCGCCGACCCCAACGCGACCCTGATATCCGGAGAGACCCCGCTGATGGCGGCTTCCGTGCGCGGCAATCTCGCCACCGCGCAAGCCCTGCTCGCGGGCGGCGCCGACCCCAACCGCCACGAGGCCAACGCCGGACAGACGGCGCTGATGTGGGCGATTTCGGAACGTCACGCGGACGTCGCGGAGGCGCTCGTCAAGGGCGGCGCCGACGTTCACGCGCGCTCGAAAGCCGGCGCCACCGCGCTGATCTTCGCCGCGCAACAACCCGACGCGAGCTATGTCCGGCTCCTGCTCGGCTCCGGCGCGAGACCCAACGACATCATGACGAAGTCCGGCATGACGCCCCTGATCGTCGCCAGCGCCATGGGCCACGCGGATGTCGCGATCGCCCTGCTCGAAAAGGGCGCCGACGCCAACGCGGTCGATTCAAACGGATTCACGCCGCTGCATCACGCGGCGCGCGACAAGCGGGCGTTGAAGATCGTCAGGGCCCTGCTCGGGCATGGAGCCAGGCCAGACACGCGCCTCGCGCAGGAAAAGCCGCGGACCTTCACCACGACCTATATCGCCCTGCGCGGCGCGACGCCCCTCGCGCTCGCGGCGGAGATCAATAATCTCGACGCCGTGAAACTCCTTCTGGAGAATGGCGCGGACCCGCTGATCCCCACGGAGACAAAAACGACGCCGCTGATGCTGGCGGCGGGCGCCGGCACGGACGTCGTCAGGCCCCGCGGCGCGCGCGAGCGCGAGACCGCGATACAAACCGTGAAGCTCCTCGTCGAGCGTGGCGCCGACGTGAAAGGCGTCGGGCAATATGGCTGGACCCCGTTGCACGCGGCCGCCTATCAGGGCCTCGACGACGTCATCGAGTTTCTCGTCGCCAGGGGCGCGCAACTCGATCTCAAGGATGAATTCGGACAGACGCCGCTGAGCATCGCCAATTCCGTGCTCACTCGCGACATTGGAGCGGCGACGCTGCAAATCCCGCGCATCTACCGTCGCGCGACGGCCGAACTCCTGCTCCGGCTCGGCGCCACGCCGCTTGAAAAATCCGGCGTCGTGATCGTTTTCCAGCGCAATTCAGGCTAGCCGATCGTACCCCGCCGGAACGGAATCGGACGCCGCTACGAAGACGCTCTTTCCGGCGTCCCGGCCGGAAATGTCAGCGTGACGCAAAGACCGGGATGGTTGTCGGACGCCTTGACGCGCGCGCCATGGAGCTTCGCGACCGCGGCGGCGAGGCTCAAACCCAGTCCCGTGCCAGGCGTCGTCCGGCTTGATTCCAGCCGGTAGAAGCGACCGAAGATCTTCCCGAGTTCCGCCGGCGGAACGCCGGGACCGTCGTCCACGACCCTGGCGACCACTCCGTCGCCGGAACGTTCGATCTCGATCAGAACGCTCGTGCCGGCGGGCGTATGGGTGAGCACGTTTTCAATCAAATTCGCGAAAACCTGAACGAGCAGGTCGCGATCGCCCGCGATGACGGCGCCTTCGATCAACGCGAGCCGAAGCACGTGACCGCTCTCCTCCGCGTCGAACTCGTAGGCTTCGGCGACCGATCGCAGGACTTCCCCCAGATCGACCGCCCTGAACGCCGACCGGCGCGCCCCGGCCTCGATCTGGGCAATCCTCAGCAGGCTGGTGAACGTCGTCAGAAGTCCATCGGCCTCGACAATCGCGCCGTCGATGGCGCGCGAATAGTCCTCGCGGGACGATTGCCCCCTCCGGGCGAGCTCCAGCCCCTGCCGAAGACGACCCAGCGGGGTTCGCAGATCATGGGCGATGTCGTTCGTCACCTGTTCGAGATTGCTCATCAGGTCATGGATGCGATCCAGCATGTCGTTGAGCACTCGCGACAGATGGTCGAAATCGTCTCTCGCCCCCGTGAGCGGAATGCGATGGGCGAGATTGCCTTCCATGATTCTCGACGCTGAACTCGCGAGCACGTCGAGGCGGCGCGCGATCAGGCGATTGACGACGAAAGACGTGAGGCCAGCGAGAACAAGCCCGGCCCAGACAGCCAGCATCAATATCTCCAGCAACCTGTCCTCGGCTTCGGTGATCCACTGGATGTCCCGACCAATCGACAGGAGCAGGCCCGGCCCGCCCGCGGCGGTCAAAATCAGGACGCGTCCGCCCCCGAACGGCGTGTCGGACTCACCGATCGTGTCCTGCACGGACCAGCCAATCGCCGACGGTTTGATCCATTTGTCCCCGGCGACGTGAACTCCGTCCGTGGCGGCTATCGAGTAAACGTAGCGGCGCGACTGGTCGGGACTTGTCCTGCGATTGATTTCCGCGATCAGCCACAGCTCGTCTTTGGCGGAGGCGTTGCCGAGCACGGCGGCCATGTTGGCCTCGATACGGGCGCGAACCCGGGCTTCGAGCGCCGAAGCGACGACCGAATAGACAGCCGCGCCAAGCGCGACCATCGACATCAGAACGAGCAAGGTGGTCAGCGCGGCGCTGCGAAACCCCACGCCGCGCAGCCTGTCAGGAAAGCGCACGAAGACAATATCCCGAGCCGCGAACCGTCTCGATCAGATCCGCGCCAAAGCCCTTGTCGATTTTCGATCTCAGACGGCTGACATGGGTTTCGACGATGTTGGTCCGCGGATCGAAGTGAAAGCCCCAGACCCCCTCGAGAAGCATGCTCCTCGTCACCGTCTTGCCCGCGTGGCGCATCAGATATTCAAGCAACTGGAACTCCCGCTGCTGCAAGGCGATGTCCTGACCTCCACGATGGACCTTGCGCGCGATCAAATCCATTTCCAGGTCGGCCACCCGCAAGACTGTCTCCCGGGATCGCATGGGCGGCCGTCGAGCCATGGCGTTGACGCGGGCGAGCAGTTCCGAAAACGCGAACGGCTTCACGAGATAATCGTCCGCGCCCGCTTCCAGCCCTTCGACGCGGTCGCCGACGCCCGTCATTGTCGTCAGAAACATCACGGGCGTGGCAATTCCCGCGCCACGGACGGTTTTGACGAGCGCGAGGCCGTCCAATCCGGGAAGGCGTCGATCCACGATGATGATTTCGTAAGGCTCGCCAACCGCGCGCACCAGTCCATCGCGCCCCGTCACGGAGAGATCCACGACGTGGCCGGCCTCCTGAAGTCCCTTTTTCAGGAAGGCGCCCGTGTCGGGATCGTCTTCAACCACGAGAATTTTCATGGCAATCACATTCCGTTCCGGCGCGCTTGCCACGTCCGATCTTCACGGACCGCGGACCCTTCGCCGGCTCGCCCGCCAGAGGCCGCCGCGCCCCGCGATGGCCGGAATTTCGCGGCCAGCGGAAAACCACTCCCGGCCTCCACGAGATAATCGAGGCCGCCTTTTTGGAGGCTAGCCCGCCACCGGTTGGCCCGCACATTAACGAAAGTCAATGTTCCGCGAGTTCAAATCGCCAAACTCAATCAAATGCCAAAAATTCGATCCCGACAACCTCTCTCCGGCCAGGTCTTCCGGACCTAGGCGCGCGTCAATCGCACAACGACGTCGATCGCCTCGATCCGCGTGCCTTCCGGCGCGGGTATGTTCAGCACGGGAATGAGTTCGTCGGGAATATCGAACAACTCTTCCCGATCGTCGCGATAGAAATGGAAGTGCGGCCCCATTTTCGTATCGTACCAGAGCCTCGCGCCATAGACCGCGATTTCCCGCAACAGCCCATGCTCCGCGAACTGACGCAGCGCGTTGTAGACCGTCGCCAGCGAGGGCGGATAACGCAAGGACCGGGCCTCGTCGTAAAGCGTCTCCGCCGTGAGATGACGATCCGCGCCCTTGAACAAAAGCCGCGCCAGTTCAAGACGCTGACGCGTGGGCCGAAGACCGGCGGCGACCAATTTCTCGCGCGCCGTCTGCAACGCCTCGCGCGAAACTTCCAGCGTCTGGCTGCTCATGCCAATTCCCCCAAACACAAACCAGGCGGCGACACGCCGCAACTATCTGGAATCATTCCAAAACGTCCAAACAGTCAAAAAAGTTAGACCTCTACGATCCTGTTTGCAAGGCCGATCGGCGCCATTGCCAAACGCGACCCGGCGACGGCGCGCTAACCCGGGAAAGATCGGGATCGCGTCAACCGCCGCGTCGAGCGCCGGCCGGCTCAGCGGCAAGGTTGGGGTTTTCCGGATTCGTCGGCGTTCAATCGCTGATCTATGATCGCGGCCACGCTCAGCCAGTGCAACCGCTCTCCGCCGGATGGAACAAACTCCCGCGGATAGGCGATCGACGCGCGCACCTGCGCCCTGAGAGCCGCGGCCCCGCCGCATTCGGCGATCAGACGGTTCGCGTCTTCCTCGATACGAGCCATTTCCAGCAGTTTGCGATCGCGTTTTCCGGTAAAAAGCACCTTCGCCCCTGAATTGTTCTGGAAATGGTTCCTTGTCGCGCGACGCGCGTGGTGTGAATAGGCGTGGAATAAGGACCCCGTTTTGGGGGTGATCGGCGTCCAATCGGGACCCCCGGAACGCGGGCCCAGATAGGCTTCCTGATTTTCAGGGGGCCTGGATCGAGATGCTGGTCGTGGAGACGATTGCCAAA
>CAISEY010000269.1 GCA_903884435.1 uncultured Hyphomicrobiales bacterium
CGCGAGCCTGTATGTCGCCCCGAGCATCGGGTTGAGCCGTTCGTAGCGCGCCGAACTCGTCAGGGCGGTCCCGATCCTGTCCTGGAGGTCCAGCGTGGCGATGTTGTAGCGCGCGCCGGCGGTGACGCTGAGGTCGCCGGTCACGTCGAACGTGTCGAGCGCGTAAAGCCCGAAATAGCCGTTGGTTCCTCTGACGTTGACCGGTTGAAGCCCGCCGGGAGACTGCGCGTTCCGGTAGAACAGTCCGCTCCCCGTCGTCAGCAGGGTCGCGGGGTCGATGGTCCCCAGTTCCGATGTCGCGGCGTAGCGTAACTTGCCAAGGTCGAGCGAGGCGCCGGCGACGAACTGGTTGTCGTGTTCGAACAGTTTCGCGGTTGACGTCGCCTGCGTCGAACCGCCGTAGCTCGTGGCGTTGATCGACGTGCGGTCGATGGAGCCGATGACCGTCTTGCCGGACACGAAACCGATGGCGCCCGCGGGAATTCTGGCGCCGTTCTGGTCGAGGAGAACCAGCGTTCCCGCCAGCGACTGCGCGCTGCGGCCGCCGCCGAACGTGTCGTCCTGCTGGCACAAATAGGTGATTTTCGCGGGGTTGTTGGGGTTCGGGCCGGCGACGCCCGTCGCGGGATTGCGCGTCGTCGACCAGAAGCCGCTGTTGCTGCATGTCTCGACGTCCGACACGTTGCCGTCGACGTGCCGGTTCGAATAGTCGCGGATATAAAGGTTGCCCGAGAATTTCAGCGTGCTGGAATAGTCGTATTTTCCTTGCAGCGTGATCATGCCGAGTTGCTGGTCGGTGGTCTGCGGGTTGGTGTAGATCGCGCCATAATTGCCCGCCAGCAGCGGCATGGGCGTGTAGGCCGCGGCGCCGAACTTGTTGCTGGCGCCGGTGGCGTTGAGGTGAATTTCCGCGCCCTCGGCTCGATAGCCAATGTCGGCGAAGCCGCGCAGCACCCGCGCCGTCGCCTTGTCGCGCCAGCCATTGTCGCCGATTCCCTCGAGGGCGAGATAGGTCGACCAGGCGCCCGATTGCCGCCCGAGTTGCAGCGCGCTCTGGCGCCGCGCGCTCGAGCCGAATCTGAGATCGAGTTCGAACCCCTGGAAGGTGAAGCCGTTCTTCATCTCGAGCGTCAGGGCGCCGCCGAGCGCGTTGAGGCCAAAGACGGGATTGGCGGTGACGATCTGCGCGTTGGCGATGGCGCTCGCGGGAATGAAGTCCCAGTTGACGACGTCGCCGAAGACTTCGTTGATCCGGACGCCGTTCTGGTAAACCGCGAGCCCCTGCGGCGTTCCCGGCGTCGGCGACGCGGCGAAACCGCGGAATTGCACGTCCGGCTGGAACGGATTGCCCTCGCCTTGCTGAATGATGACCGAGGGACTGGTTCGCGCCAGCGCGTCCGCGACGCCGGAGTTTTGCGCCCGCGACAGTTCGACCGCCGGCACGCTCACGGAATTCGAGGGCGCCTTGTCGCGCGCGATTTCCGCGCCGCCGGGCGCCGCCGCGATTACCTCGATGGCCGGAAGAGCCTCTTGCGCGGCGGCCGCCGCCGAGAGAATGGACGCCAAGGCCGGCAAGACAAACGCGACGCGAAAAAAACTGTGCATAAGCAACCCTTGCGACCCATGACTCACGCCGCTGGCCGGCTTCGCCTCATTCCACGATGAACTGGCCGAGCATTCCGCGCTCTTCCTGGCCCCTGACGTAGAACTTGAAACGTCCCGTGCGCACTGGCACGAAATAAATGATCGCCACGCCGTCCTTGTCGAATTCGATTTCCGGAGACTTGACGTTGTGGACCTCGATGCCGGAGATCACCACCTGATAGACCCAGGCGCTGAGGAACAGATCCGGCGCCATCCAGTGAAATTCGTCGGATGTCTTCGCCTCGATCGAGAGCTTGTAATATTTGCCGGTTTCGAGCCGGAATTCTTTTTCCGACATGGTCAGGTCGCCGTTGAGGACGAGCTTGAGCTCCGTCGGCTTCGAGGCGAGATTGCCCTTCGCGACGGCGGCCGGTGGTGACAACAGAACGCCGAAGGCGAACAGGAGGGCGGCGGCGCTCGCCAGCGAAAAAAACGCGGGCCATTGGCGTCCGGGCGCCGGAAATCCTGAAATCATTGCGTTTCCCCCTGGTCGCGTGGCGCTCCACGCATTGGCGTTCGACGCACACTATTTGACTTCGTCGCCACTTCGCAACCCGGCGGACGCGAAACGCGAAAGCCTCCCGGGGTCCCTGCCCGGGAGGCTTTCAATGCGTCGCGCGTGAAGACCGCCGGAGCGGCGTCGATGCGTCTGGCCTGGCCGCACTCTTAGAGGATGGCGGACGGGAACGGTCCCGCGTGCGCGCCGCCGACGTTTGCGGCGAAGGTGGCGGCGATGGCGAGAGCCGTGAGAGCGGCGATCAAAATCCTGAAAAAAACAGTCATGGGAGCGTCCCGTTGGCGTCTCCGGCGGAGATAAGCAATTCCGTGTGACGTTTATGCCGGGCCGGCGCCGCTCCATGTGCGCTGGCGCACGTCGCGCGCGGGGTCAGTTGTTGTCGAGCGCCTTGCCGATGGCGTTGAACGTGTCGAACAGCGATCCCCCGCCGCCGGCGGTCGCGGTGTTCCCGGCGGTCGCGAGGGCGGCGGAGGCTCCGGCGCCCGTCCGCGACAGGAACGTGTTTTGCGCGACGCCATACGCGGTCAGGCAGAGGACGCCGGCCAGCAGGCAGCGATCAAGCGTGAAAACCGGCTGCTTCCGTTTTTTGTCGACGAAGTAGAAGGGGTTGGTTCGGTGGAGCTTCGCCATCCGCGGGGGTTCCTGCTGCGCGCCGCAGCCTGTGGCGCTCATGGTCAATGAAGTCTTGACGAATTCAATCAAATTGCGAGCTTGGTTGACGGGTGGTGACCTGCCCGCGCGTCAGCGCGACGATTTGTTCACCGGCGTTGCGCTTTGCCGGCGCCTGGCGCACCATGAGCCATGATTGGTCCCGAACTGCTCACAACCGCCGAAATGGCGTCCGCCGAACGGATCGCCATGAACGCCGGCGTCGCCGGACTCGAACTCATGGAGCGCGCCGGCGCGGCGGTCGCCGAAGTCGCCGCGGATCTCGCCGCGGAGGGCGCCCGCGTCGCGGTTCTCTGCGGTCCCGGCAACAATGGCGGCGACGGTTTCATCGCGGCGCGTCTGCTGCGCGCGCGCGGCTTCGCGGTCGACGTGGCCTTGCTCGGAAACCTCTCCGCGCTGAAAGGCGACGCGGCGGAGGCGGCGCGTCGTTGGGGCGGCCCGGTCGGGCCCGCGGCCAGCCTCGATCCGTCCGGGGCCGCGCTCGTCATTGACGCGCTGTTCGGCTCGGGCCTCGCGCGCGATCTCGAAGGCGACGCGCGGGCGATCGTTGAAAGGCTGAACGTCTGGCGCCGCCAGACCCGCCATGCCGTCGTCGCGGTGGACGTGCCCTCGGGCCTCGACGGCGACACGGGTTTCGCGCGCGGCGTCGCCGTCGAGGCCGATGCGACCGTGTGCTTTTTTCGTCCGCGCCCCGGCCATTTCCTGACGCCGGGCCGGACGTTGTGCGGCCAATTGCGCGTGCGCGACATTGGAATCGCCGAAAGCGCGCTCGAAATCGTTCGCCCGCGCGCCTTCGCCAATGTCCCGGCGCTCTGGCGCGCGCGATTTCCCGCGCCGTCGCCCGCGGGCCACAAATATTCCCGCGGTCACGCGCTCGTCGTCTCGGGCGGGCCCTGGAGCACGGGCGCGGCCCGGCTCTCGGCGCGCGGCGCCCTGCGCGCCGGCGCGGGCCTCGTGACCCTCGCCAGCCCCCGCGACGCGCTGACGATCAACGCGAGCCATGTGACCGCGATCATGCTCGCGCCCTGCGACGGGCCCGACGATCTCGCGGCGATCCTGGAAGATCGCCGGTTCAACGCGCTGGTCCTCGGGCCGGGCCTCGGCGTCGGCGCGGCGACGCGCGCGCTCGTCCTCGCCGCGCTGGTCTCGACGGCCCCTCGCGCCATCGTGCTCGACGCCGACGCGCTGACGAGTTTCGCCGGCGAGGCCGGGACGCTCGCCGCCGCGATCGCGCGCTCGGGCAAGCCCGTCGCGCTCACCCCGCACGAAGGGGAGTTCGCCCGCCTGTTCGGCCCCGAACCCTCGCCCCGTCCGGGCAAGCCCGCCCGCGTCCGCGCCGCGGCGGCCGCGACGGGCGCGACGGTCCTGCTGAAAGGGCCAGACACGGTGGTCGCGCACCCGGACGGCCGCGCCTCCATCGCCTTCGACGCGCCGCCCTGGCTCGCCACGGCGGGTTCGGGCGACGTGCTCGCCGGTTTCATCGCGGGGCTGCTGGCGCAGGGAATGGAGGCTTTCGAAGCCGCGAGCGCCGCCGTCTGGCTGCATGGCGCGGCGGGCCGGTCGAAGGGGCCGGGACTGATCGCCGAGGATTTGCCGGAGGCGCTTCCCGCGGTTTTGCGGGAATTTCTCGCGCCCGCGGGCTGATTGCTACTGCGACCCTTCCAGCCCCAGCTTCTTCACCAGCGAACCCCACTTTTGCCGTTCGGACCGCAGATAGGCGCGTTGCCCCTCGATGTCCGGCGTGTCGAAGGGGATGAGCCCGAGCTCGGCGATTTTCGCCTTGAGATCCGGGTCGGCCATCGCTTCCTTCATCGCCGCGTGCAGCCTGTCGATCACGGGCTTCGGCGTCGCCGAGGGAGCGAGGAGCATGTGCCACGACACGGCCTCGAAATCAGGCGTTCCCGAAACCTCGGAGAAAGGCGGAGCCTCCGGCAGGATCGGCAGCCGGCTTTGCGACGAGACCGCGAGCGCCCGCAGCTTGCCGTCCTTGATCAGCGGGATCGAGGCGCCCGCCTCGACGAAGCCGAAATTCACGTGGCCGGCGACGATGTCGAGAATGGATTGCGGCGTGTTGCGGTAGGGAACGTGCGTCGCCTCCACGCCGAAAATCTGCTTCATGTATTCGGTGGCCAGATGCTGCATGTTGCCCGCGCCCGGCGTCACGTAGGTGAGCGGATTCTTGCTCTCCTTCATGTATTTGATCAGCTCCGGAACGCTCTTCGGCGGCAGCGCCGGATCGATGACCAGCACGAAGGGCGATTTCAGGTAGAGCGAGACCGGCGTGAAATCTCTCTCCGGATCGTAGGAGATCTGTTTGTAGAGAAACTGGTTGATCGCCATCGGGCCGGAGGTCGCGACGAGCAGCGTGTGCCCGTCCGGCGGGGCGGCGGCGACAAATTGCGTCGCGAGCATGAACGCGGCGCCCGTCTTGTTTTCGATGATGACCGGCTGGCCCAGCGCCTTTTGCAGCTTTTCGCCATAGAGCCGCGCCACGGTGTCCATGCCGGAGCCCGCGGCGAGCGGCAGGACGAGGGTCACGGGCCGCGAGGGATAAGTCTGGGCGGACGCCGCGCTGGCGAAAACAAGCGCGCAAAATCCCAGGGCAAGGGCCTTCAACCGGCGCATCGTCTGTCCTCCGCGAAGGGTCCGCCCCGCACGTCCGGCGACCCTCGCGTTGTGTAGCTGGTCCGCGCGGCCGGGCCAAACGCCGGCGTCAGGCGATCTCGCGCTCGGTCGCGGTCGCCGGTTCCGCGGGCCGCGTGGCCTCGCGCAGCAGATACGCGGGGATGCGTTCCCCGGCCATGGGCCGCGCGAACAGATATCCCTGCACGGTGTGGCAATCGAGTTCCCGCAAGGCGCGCAACTGGCCGCGGGTCTCGACGCCCTCGGCGACGCAGGACAATCCAAGGTTCCGGCACAGATCGACGATGGTCTTGACGATGTTGCGGGACGCGGCGTTGGTCTCGATGTCGGCGACGAAACTCTGGTCGATCTTGATCCGGTCCAGCGGCAGTTGTTGCACATAGGCGAGGCTGGAATAGCCGCGGCCGAAATCGTCGAGCGAAACGCGCGCGCCCAGCGTCTTCAGCGCCTCGATGGACAGCCGCGCCTGTTCGAAATCGACGAAGACCGCGGTCTCGGTGATTTCGAAATCTATGCGATCGACGGGAAATGGCGAGCGCCGCAGAATGTCGACGATGCGCGTCATCGCGTCCGGCGAGGCGAGATCGTGGGTCGAGAGATTGAACGACACGCGCAGGTGATCGGGCCAGAGGGCGGCGCTTCGCAGCGTCTTTCCGAGCAGGACGCGCGTCAGCTCGTTGACCATGTTGTGCCGTTCGGCGAGGCGAATGAAAACCTCCGGATCGATTTCGCCCAGTTTCGCGCTCGTCCAGCGGGCGAGCGCCTCGAAGCCGGTGGTCCTGCCCGTTCGGGCGTCCATGATCGGCTGGAAGGCGACGCGCAATTCATTTTCGAGGTCCGCGGTCCGCAAGTTCTGCGCGACCTGAGCCGTCTGGCGAATCCGGCTCTCGTGCTCCGCCGAGAAAATGACGACCGAGCCCCGCCGGGTTTCCTTGGCGTGGTAAAGCGCGTGGTCGGCCCGTTCGAACAGGGCCGCGCCGGTTTTCCCCGCCGCCGGAAACATCGCGAATCCGGCCGAGCCGGAAATTCGCACGCGCGTCAGCGGCATTTCGAAGGGTTCCTGCAACGCCCTGATGATGGCCGCGCCGAGCCCGCGCACGTCCCGTTCGTCTTCCGGATCGGACATGAGCAGGCCAAACTCGTCGCCGCCGAGCCGGGCGAGCATGGCGCGCGCGCCGCAAACCGTCGTCAGCCGCTCCGCGACCATGACGAGCAACTCGTCGCCGCGGGCGTGGCCGTAAATGTCGTTGACGGGCTTGAACCCGTCGAGGTCGATCAGGCCGATGGCGAGGCGTCGTCCCTGATCGCGCGCCTCCGCGAGCCGCGCGTCGAGTTCGGCGAAAAAACGCCGTCGATTGGGCGCTCCCGTGAGACTGTCGAGATTGGCGAGACGGAAATTCTCGTCGCTGAGCCGCTGCGTTTCCCGCTGGCGCTCCGTGAGGCTTTCCTTGGCCCTGACGAGATCGACGAAGTCCCGGTAATAGCGAATCGTGACGAGCCCCATCGCGCCCGCCACGATCATCATGTTGAGCGCCATCGCGACGTAGGTCGGGCGGCCGCTCGCGGCGAAGAAGATCGAAAAGGGGAGGATGACCGTTATGAACAGCAGAAACGTCGACGCCGGCACGTGCGTCAGGCTCAGGTAACAGCCAAGCACCGTGATCGACATGTAGAAGGCGAGCTGTCCCTGTTCGTAGGGTCCGCCATAGGGATAGAGATTCAGCGCCCAGGAAGTGAACACAATCCCGAGTCCGCCGGCGAGCGCCACCGTCGCCCGCAGCCGGCGGGCGATCGTCGCGTCGTCGAGCGTGTTTCCCTGTTCGCGACGCCACAGGATCAGCCGTGCGAGGCAAAACAGGCAGATCACGCCGGGGACATAAAGCCAGAGATAGCGGGGAGCGAGCGGCGCGTGGATGTACGAGACGATCAGCGTGTTGGTGATCAGCGAAACATGCAGGATCGGAATTTGTTTCGAAAGCGATTCGAATTGCGAGCGGTGCAGGCTGGCGTTCCGCTCGCCCGGACGAAAGCTCGAGAGTGTGTCATGCATCCAGTGAATGAGGCCCGGCATCAAGCGAATTCCCGCCAATCGTCGGCGGGATCGTACTTGACGGAAGGTAAACATCTGGTTTGCAATTGATATTTTCGCCGGCCCGCGGCCTCGCGTCACCGGACCTCGAACCAGGCCATGGCCCCGCTCGCCGCGTGTTCGGGAATCGCGCTTTCGATCAGCCACTTGCCCGGATTGTCGGCGACGAAGGCGACGCGGACCGTGCGTCCGGGCGGCAGGATCACGCTGTCGCGCCAGTAGGGCTCCCAGCCGTCGTCGAGCGGGTGCAGCACGCGCATGTGGTGGCCGTGAACGTGCAGGGACTGCGCGATTTCGCATTTGTTGACGAAGCCAAGCGACACCGGCTGTCCACGCGGAACGGCAAACAGCGGCTTTGACCGCGGCGAGCCCGCGACGCCATTGATGGTCCAGGCCTCGCGCGGGTTTTTCGACGCGCTCGCGGCGATGAGGAGATCGAGCCGCTTCGCGTTTTGCAGCTTCACTTCCGCCGGCAATTTCGGGTTGAGGGCCGGGCCGCGGATCGGGCCGCGCTCCGGGATGGCGTCGCCCTCCGCGCGCAGGACCATGAGCGCCCGGTCGTCCTCGCCGCCCTTGTCGGCGCGCAAGCCGCCGCCGCGCAGCAGCACGCGCGCTTGCGCGCCCGCCTCGCGCGGCAGGTCGAACATGACGTCGAACCGCGCGCCGGGACCGACGGGAATCGTGTCGTGGATGGGCGCGAAGGCCTCGCAGGCCTGCCCGTCGACGCCGACGACGAGCGGCGCGACGTTTTCGAAAATGATCCCGGCCACGCGCGCGTTGCAGGCGTTCAGCAACCGCAGGCGCAGGCGCGCGCCGGGCGCCAGACCGATCGTCTCCGGCGGCGTTTTCGAATTGACCGTCACCGTCGATCCGATCCGTCCCTCGCCGCGAACGTCCGCGTCGGCGAGAAAATCGCCGGAAATCGCGCCCTTGCCGTCGAGGCGCCAGTCGTCGAGCACGAGCAGAACCTCGCGATCGACGGACGGCGGCTCGGCTTCCTCGACGATGAGCACGCCATAAAGACCGCGTCCCTTTTGTTCCGCGGCGTCCGGCAAGGCGCTGGCGCGATACCAGAAAAGGCCGCTGTCGGGCGGCGTGAAACGGTAGTCGAAACTCGCGCCAGGCGCGACGGGCTCCTGAGTCAGCCCCGCCGCGCCATCCATGGCGTTGACGACGCGCACGCCATGCCAGTGAATCGCGGTTGGCCGCGCGAGCCTGTTGACCAGCCGCGCGCGCAGTTCCTCGCCGGGCTTCAGCCGCAGCAGGGGGCCGGGAACCTCGCCGTCGAAGCCCAGGATTTTCGTCGCCTTCGCCGGCTCCGGAAGCAGGCGCAATTCGCCCTCGCGCGCCTCGAGCACGCGATAGGGCGCGTCCTGCGCCCCCGCGCGCGCCGGCGCCAGCAACGCACCCGCGACAAACTCACGGCGTGTGAATTTCATCCTCGTCCCCGCCAGATCCAGCGCGCGGCTTATAGGTCGAAAGCCGTTCGCCCGCGAGCGGGGGATTATTTGCCCGGCGCGTCCCGCAGGAACCGCTCGTCGTACAGGCCCTGGACCGGGGGCATGGCGTCGAGCGTGCCGATCTCGACCAGCGAGCGGCGGATCGTGTCCACGGCCTTCGGTTCGAAGCGCCCGCTGTCGCGCAACATTCTGGTGATTTCCGCGTCGTAGGCCGCCCGCGCCGCCGCCTCGCCGACGCCAAGCGTTTTCGCGCCGACACGGATCACGGTTTCCTTGTTGCCGCGGGCGTGGGCCACGGCGCGAAACCAGCCATCGACGAATTTTTGCACGAGGTCGGGACGGCTCTCGATCAGCTTGTTGCGCGCGAACAGCACGTTCGAGTGAAAATCCGTGACGAGATCGCCGAGGCTGGCGAAGACCTTCGAGGCCCCGTTGATTTGCGCGTCGAAGGCCGTCGCCGCGCCCATCACGACGCCGTCGATGTCGCCCGCCTTCATGGCGGCGAGCGAGGTGCGCGAGGCGCCCGAGGGAAACGTCCGGATTCCCTGCGGCCCCCAGCCTTTTTGCCGGGAGATTTCATGCACCATCCAGTCGGTCAGCGACCCGGAGGAGGTCACGCCGATCGTCTTGCCGCGCAGATCGTCGAGGCTTTGCAGTTTCGAGTCCACGCGCACGCTGAGCACGAGATTGTAGGGCGCGCCGCTGACCGCGGCGATGGCCGTCGCCGGCACGCCCTTGACCGCGTAGGCGAGGCCCGGCCCCGAGCCGAAACCGAGATCGATGGAATCGGAAACAAGCGACTGGATCGTCGGCGCCTCGCCGCCGAACATCACGCCCTCGACCTCGAGGCCAAGCTCCTTCCAGATTCCGGCCTCCGTCGCGAGTTCGACGAGCGTGAGAATCATCGGCGGCCCGGACTTGCCCACGCGCAGCTTGTCCTGCGCGAGGGCGGGCGCCGCGAACAACGCCGCGAGGGTTGCGAGACGTAAACAGCGCGCGAGTTTTCCCGACATTTCCGGCTCCCTGACCGGCGCGAACCTATGGGCCTTGCGCCGCGCGCGCAACCGGCGGAAACTCCGCCCCCGACACACCGGAACGAGCCCATGCAGATTTCTCACGCCGACGCCTTCGCCGGAGACGTCACGAGCCCCGAGTTTCGCGGCGGCGGCAAGGAATTTCGCACGCTGCTGAAGGGCCGCGACGGCGAACCGGGCAACTACCGTCTGGTTTACGCGCGCCAGACCGGCGCCGTCTCCGGTCCGCGCCACCGGCATAATTTCGAGCAATTCCGCTATTGCGTGTCCGGCCGCGTCAACTACGGCAAGGATTGCTGGATCGAGGAAGGCGAGATCGCCTATTTTCCGGAGGGCGCTTGGTACGGTCCCGAGGAAAGCGACGTCGAGCGCCTCGCCGTCACCATCCAGTTTGGCGGCCCGTCCGGCCATGGCTTCGTCGGCGAGACCGAACAGCTCGCCGCGATGGAAGAGTTGAAAAAGGCCGGCGTCTTCGAGAAGGGCGTCTGGCGCCGCTCGGACAATCCGCCGGAGGGCGTCCGGCGCAACCAGGATTCCTTCGAGGCGATCTGGGAGCACATTAACAAGCGCCGCATCGAATATCCGCCGCCGCGCTACGACGCGCCGGTGCTCGCGCGCCCGCGCAACTTCGCGTGGACTCCCGTCGAAGGCGAGCCCGGCGTCGCGCGCCGCGCGCTGGGGCGCTTCACCGAGCGCAACGTCGAGGCCGCCACGATGAAGCTCGATCCCGGCGCGCGGACGAATTTCGCCGTGCGCGGCGGCGAGCGCCTCGGCTTCGTCCTCGAAGGACGCGGAGAAATCGCCGGGCAGGGCCTGCGCGCCCATTCGGCCTTCGCCCTCGCGCCTGGCGAAACGGCGAGCCTCGCGGCGAGCGAGGCGATGGAATTGCTGGTCGTCGGCCTGCCGGAATTCGCCTGATGGAACGTCTGGGCTTCATCGGCGTCGGCGCCATGGGCGGCGCCCTCGCGCGCAAACTGTCGCGCGACGGATTCGCGCTCACGGTCTGCGATAAAAACCCGGCGTTGACGGAACCCTTCCGCGCCGCCGGCGCGCGCGTCGCCGGCAGCCCGCGCGAGGTCGCGGACGAATGCGCCATCGTCATGGCCTGCCTCGCGCCGGAATCCGCCAGCCTCGCGGTCGCGCTCGGCGAGGACGGGGTCTCCGCGGGCAGGGCCGTCAAAATCTACGTCGATCATTCCACCATGGGCGTGCGCGTCGCCGAACGGATCGACGCGGCGCTGCGAGACAGGGGAATCGCCCTGCTCGACGCCCCGGTCACCGGCGGAGCGGGCGGCGAACATGGCGTCTCCTCCGGCAATTTCGCCATCATCACGGCGGGCCCGCTCGCCGCCTTCGAAACGGTGAAGCCGGTTCTCGACAGGCTCACCGCGAACGTGTTCCGGGTTGGCGACAGGGCCGGCATGGCGCAGGTCGCCAAGGTCATCAACAACGCCCTGTCGATCACGGCGCTGACGATTTCCTGCGAGGCCATCGTCATGGGCGTCAAGGCGGGGCTCGATCCGCGCGGATTGCTGGAGGCGATCAACGCCGGCTCCGGCCGCAACAGCGCCACGACCGACAAGTTTCCGCGCGCCATCCTGCCGCGCCGGTTCGCCGACAGTCCCATGTCCATCGGCCTCAAGGACTTGCAACTCTACATGGAGACGATGCGCGACCAGGGCCTGCCCGCGCCCGTCGGCGCGAGCGTCATGGAAGTATGGAACGCCGCCGCCGCGCAGGGCGGAAAGACGCGCGGCTACAATTCCATCGTCGAACATTTCGAGCAATTCGCCCATGTCGTGGTGAAGGGCTGAGGGCGTCTTGCGGTCCTTCGCCGGCCGCTGCTAACGTCCGGCGAGGGACACGAGTTCCCGAACGGGAGAAACGCGCCATGAAACAGCAGCGCCGAGACGTTCTGAAAAACGCCGGGGCCGCGCTCGCCGCTTCCGCCCTGCCGCGCGCGGCCATGGCGCAGGTCTGGCCGGACAAGCCCATACGCGCGATGATTCCCTTTTCCGCGGGCAGTTCGGTCGATGTCGTCGGCCGCATCGTCGTCGAATATTTGCAGCGCGCGCTCGGCCAGTCGATCGTCGTCGACAATCGCGGCGGCGCGGGCGGCGCCATCGGCACGGCGGTCGTCGCGAGCGCGCCGCCGGATGGCTACACGATTCTGATCAACGCCTCGGCGCATTCCGCCGCGCCCGCGGCCTATCCCAACATCTCCTACGATCCGGCGCGCGATTTCTCGGCGGTCGTCTCCTTCGGCAGCATTCCCAACGTCTGCGTCGTGGCGCCTGGCCGCGGCTTCAAAACGCTCGCCGGTCTCGCCGACGCCGCGCGCAAGGGCGACTTCAACTATTCCTCCGCCGGGGTTGGCAGCGCCACCCACTGGGCGGCGGAACGGTTTCGTCTTTCCGCCGGCTTCAAGGCGACCCACGTTCCCTTCCGCGGCGGCCCCGAGGCGATCATGGAGGTCGTCGCGCGCCGCGTCGATTTCGCCTGCATGGGCATGTCCTCGGCTCTGCCGCTGATCGCCGACGGCCAGCTCGTGCCGCTCGCCGTCTCGACGCCGCAACGCTCGTCCGCGCTGCCCGACGTGCCGACCACCATCGAGGCGGGCTTTCCCGATTCGGATTACACGTTCTGGAACGGCATGTTCGTGCCGGCGAAAACGCCAAAGCCCATCATCGAGAAGCTGCATCAGGAGACGCTGAAGGTGCTCGCCCTGCCGGAGGTCGTCGCGAAGTTCAAGCCGCAGGGCATCGAGCCAATGCCGCTGACGCCGGCGCAGTTCGACGCGCTGATCGTCAGGGAGATCGCCGCCAACATCGCGCTGGTGAAGGCGGCCGGGTTGAAGTTTGATTGACGCCGCGCCGGTGCGCGTGTTTGATCGCACCAACAAGGGAGTTGCATCATGGAAATCGTCAAGGTTCACCCGGCGCTCGGCGCGGAAATTCGCGGCGTCGATCTGACCAGGCCCGTCGACGAGGCGACGCAAAAGGCCATTTCGAAGGCTTTCGACGACAATATCGTTCTCGTTTTCCGGTCGCAGAACCTCGATGAAAAAACGCAGCTCGCCGCGGCCCGGATGTTCGGCGAGGTGGCCGTGCGCGTGCGCCCCGCGGGGCGCGATCCGGGCGGCGACTACGACACGCCCTTCATGATGGTGACGAACATCATCCGCCCCGACGGCAAGCCGCTCGGCTCATTCGGCGACGGTGAAATGTGGTTCCACCACGACACCAGCTATTATCCAGAGCCGCACCGCGCCACGCTGCTCTATTCGATGAAATTGCCGACATGGGGCGGCAACACCTGTTTTTCCAACATGTACATGGCCTACGACAATATTCCGCGGAAGCTGCGCGACCGGCTCGAGGGCCAGAAGGTGCTGCAAATCCATGATTACCTGCGCCGCGAGCGGCTCGACCTCGGCAAGGTCGACATGACGAAGGTGCGTCACCAGGAGCAGCCGGTCTTCATCACCCATCCCCGGACCGGCAAGAAGGCGCTTTATATTTCGCGGCTGATGTCGGCGCGCATCGTCGGCTGGTCGAAGGAGGAGAGCGAGGACGCGCTGGCGCAGCTCTTCGACATTTCCGAGGATCCCTCCATCGTCTACGAGCACGAATGGGGCCTCGGCGACCTCGTCATCTGGGACAACTGGTGTTCGATCCACGCGCGCAAGGATTTCCCGCGGGATCAGGAACGCCTGATGCGTCGCCTGACCATCGTCGGTCAGGCCATGAGTTTCTGAAGACGCGACGGTTCGCGAAGAGACAACAAGGGAGGACGCCCGTGCTCACGCATCGACTCGAGGCGATTCGCATGTCGGCCGCCGCCGGCGCCGAGGCGCGCGGTCTCGATCCGTCGCGGCCGCTGACGGACGCCGACCGCGATTTCCTGCGCAAGGCCTGGAGGGAGCATCTCGTTCTGGTCGTGCGCGGCGTCGCGGACCTGTCCGCCGCGGCGCAGATGGATTTCTGCCGCGTCTTCGGCGAAATCGGCGCGCGCGCGCGGCCCGCCGAAACCCGCCACGAACCCGACGGCGCGCCCGCCGAGGTCATGTATGTCTCCAACAAGCGCGAGAATGGCCGCGTCATCGGCTCCATTCCCGACGGCGAGATGGAATGGCACATCGACCAGAGCTACATGGCCAATCCCGCGAAAGGGACCTGTCTCTACGCCATCGAAGTGCCGCGCGAGGGCGGCGACACCATGTTCGGCAATCTGTACCAGGCCTGGGAGACGTTGCCCGACGATTTGCGCCGCGCCGTCGAGGGCCGCAAGGTCGTCAACGCCTACGGGCATGGCGGCTATGGAATCCAGACGCGCGACGCCAACGATCCACGCGCCGCGACCCGCTCGCACGCCCATCCCATCGTCGCGACGCACCCGGACACCGGCCGCAAGCTGCTCTACGTCAACCGGCTGATGAGCCTGCGCGTCGAGGGACTGCCGGAGGACGAAAGCGACGAGCTTCTGTTCCGCCTGTTCGATCACGCGGAAAATCCCGAATTCCGTTTCACCCACAAGTGGAAACAGGGCGATTTGCTGCTGTGGGACAATCGCTGCACGATTCACGCGCGCGCGGATTTCGACAAGACGCAGACGCGCCACCTGCGGCGATTTTCCATCCGCGGGGACGCGGTGACGTGAGCCGCGGAAAGACGAGAGCGGGACACGTCGCGCCGTGGATGCGTCTCGCGCCGGTCGCGGTCGCCGCGTTCGCGTTTCCGTCGATCCCCGCCCGCGCCCAGGACGAAGCCTTTCGCGGCAAGACCGTCACCGTCAATATTGGCTATTCCACCGGCGGCAATTACGATTTCGTCGGGCGTCTGGTGGCGCGCCACATTGGCAAGCACCTGCCCGGCAATCCCGCCGGCGTCGCGGTCAACATGCCCGGCGCCGGCAGCATCCGCGCCGGCAATTATCTTTTCAACGCGGCGCCGAAGGACGGAACGGCGCTCGGCGTGTTGTCTTCGTCTGTCGCCATCGAGGAGGCCCTGGGCGCGCCGGGCATCCAGTACAAATCCGCGGACTTCGCCTGGATCGGTCGCGTCAGCATGATTCTTCAGGTGCTCGCGACCGTCGATCCCTCGAAGACGCGCGGCATCGCCGACGCGCTGGTCAACGACACGCCCATGTCCGGCACCGGCGCGGGCTCGCCCTCCGAGGGCTATCCAAAATTGCTCAATGGCGTGCTCGGCACGAAGTTCCGGATCATTGGCGGCTACACGTCGTCCGCCGATTCCCTGCTCGCCATGGAGCGCGGCGAGGTCGATGGGGCGCTGCCTTCCTGGAACACGATCAAACGCTCGAGACCGGACTGGCTGCGCGAGGGAAAAATCCATCCGCTCGTGCAGTTCGTTTTCGAGCGCAGCCCCGACCTGCCGGACACGCCGACCTCGGTCGAACTGGGCCGCACGCCGGCGGAGAGGGACATTCTCGCCTTTTACACGAGCGGCGAGGAAATCGGCCGCTCGATCGTGGCGCCGCCCGGCATGGCCCCGGAGCGCGTGCGCGTGCTGCGCAAGGCCTTCGACGACATGCTGCGGGACGGGGAGTTTCTCGACGAGGTGCGCAAGACCCAGGTGGAGTTCAATCCCCTCTCGGGTGAAAAATTGCGGGAGATCGTCGGGCGCACGGTGCGGGCCTCGTCCGAAACCGTGAGCCGCGCGAGAATTCTGCTGGGACTTCAATGAGCGGCGCGCCGCTCGCGAACGGGAGACATGAAATGCTGAAAAGTCGCGCCGCCGTCATCGTCAAACACAACGAGCCGCTGGTGATCCAGAACGTGCCCGTGCCCGACCTCGATCCGGGCTCCCTGCTGGTGCGCATCACCTCGTCGACCCTGTGCGGAACGGACGTGCATCGCTGGCACGGGCCGCTCGAACTCGCGACGGATTCCCTGCCGATCATCACGGGGCACGAGCCCTGCGGAATCATCGAGGAGATCAATGGCGAGCGCACCGACATCCTGGGCAACAAGGTGAAGAAGGGCGACCGCGTCGTCTGGAGCTATGTGTCCTGCGGCTCGTGCTATTATTGCAGCGTCGCCGTGCAGCCCTGCATTTGCCCGAGCCGTTCGTCCTGGGGCCACAACCGCGCCGACAGGCATCCCTATCTGCTCGGCAGCGTCTCTGAATACATGTACGTCCCCGCGCCGTGTCTGATCGTGAAGGTGCCGGAGAACGTCTCCTCGGCCTCCGCCGCCGCCTCCGCCTGCGCCTATCGCACGGCGATGCACGGATTCGACCGGCTGGGCGCCATCAAGAGCCACGAGACCGTGCTGATCCAGGGCAGCGGCCCCATCGGCATCTATTGCGCCGCCGTGGCGAAGGATCACGGCGCCAAACAGGTGCTGATGATTGGCGCCCCGGCGCCCCGTCTCGAGGTGGCCAGACGCATGGGGGTCGACGCCGTGCTGAATTTCGAGGAGGTCACGGACCCGAAGGACCGGCGCCAGTGGTTGCGTGACCATACCGGCGGCCGCGGGGCCGACATCGTCTTCCAGTGCGCGACCAACGCCGCGGTGCCCGAGGGGCTCTCGCTACTGCGCGGCGGCGGGCGCTTCGTCAATATCGGCGTCGGGGGTAGGGCGGCGATGGCGGTGGAGACGCTGCCGCAGCAACTCACGTTCCTCACGGTTCGCTCCGGCGAGCCGCGTCACTGGCTCCAGGCCCTCGATTTCATGTCGACCCGGGCGGATCGCTATCCTTTCGAGGAAATGATCAGCGCCACCTACAAGCTCGACCAGATCAACGAGGCCATGGACGCGATGGCGAGTTTCAGGGTCGTGAAGGCCGCGATCGAGTTCGCCTGACCGGAAAAGGCCCCTAACTTTCCCCCTTCTCACCCTGTCACACGGTTGCTATAGAGCCCCACCCAGCGGTGAGACGGACCGGACGGGCGCCCGGGCCATGGCCCTCGCGCTCTTGTTCGCGGGCGTGGCGGAACTGGTAGACGCAGTGGATTTAGGTTCCACCGCCGCAAGGCGTGGGGGTTCGAGTCCCTCCGCCCGCACCAGGTCTCTGGCGCGGCTCATTGTTATGGACGGATTTCATCCGGTTCCGGGCGGCTCCCGGGGCCGGACTTTTGACAAAGGCGAAGACGATGCAGGTGACCGAAACCCTCTCCGAGGGCCTCAAGCGCGCTTACAAGGTTGTGATGCCGGCGGGCGATCTCGCCACGCGTCTGGACGGCCAGCTCACCGAGATGAAGGCCAAGGCGCGCATCAACGGTTTCCGTCCGGGCAAGGTGCCGATGGCGCACCTGAAGAAGCTTTATGGCAAGTCGGTGATGGCCGACATCGTCCAGAGCGCCGTCAACGAGGCGAACCAGAAGATCGTCTCGGACAATTCGCTGCGGCTCGCCGGCGAACCGAAAATCGAATTCCCCGAGGACAAGACCGAGGTCGAGCGCGTTCTCGCCGCCGAGGGCGATCTGTCCTACACCGTCAGCCTCGAAGTGCTGCCGAAATTCGAGATCGGCCAGTTCGACGACGTGGCGCTCGAACGCTTCGTGGCCGAGGTCTCCGACGCGGAAGTCGATGAAGCCATCGGCAAGATGGCGGAACGCGCGCGCCCGTACACGCCGCGCGCCGAAGGCGAGGCCGCCGAGTCCGGCGACAAGGTCACCATCGACTTCCTTGGCCGCATCGACGGCGAGGCCTTTTCTGGCGGCGAGGGCAAGGACACCGATCTCGTGATCGGCTCCAGCACCTTCATTCCCGGCTTCGAGGAACAGCTTGTCGGCGTCAGGGCTGGCGAAAAGCGCGACGTGAAGGTCACGTTCCCCGCCGAATACGGCGCGGCGCACCTCGCCGGCAAGGACGCGGTTTTCGAGGTGACGGCCAAGACCGTCGCCCGGCCGGCGGAACTCAAGATCGACGACGAACTCGCGAAGAGCTTCGGCCTCGAGGGGCTCGACAAGCTCAAGGCCGCCGTGCGCGCCAACCTCGAGGGGGAATATTCCAAGGTCTCCCGCGGCAAGCTGAAGCGCGCGCTGCTCGACGCGCTCGACAAGCGCTATTCCTTCGAACTGCCGCCGAGCCTGGTCGAGCAGGAATTCGCGGGCATCTGGGGCCAGGTCGAGGCCGAGCAGAAGCGCACGGGCAAGACCTTCGAGGATGAAAAGACCACGGAGGAAGCCGCCCGCGCCGACTACCGCAAGATCGCCGAGCGCCGCGTGCGTCTGGGCCTGCTGCTCGCCGAGGTCGGCGAGAAGGCGGAGGTCAAGGTCAGCGACGACGAAGTTTCCGCCGCGCTGGTCGAGCGCGTGCGCCAGTTCCCCGGCCAGGAAAAGGTGGTCTGGGACTATTACCGCAAGAACGCCGAGGCCCTCGCCTCCATTCGCGCCCCGCTTTTCGAGGAAAAGGTCGTCGATCACGTCATCGGCCTCGCGAAAGTGACGGACAAGGTCGTGCCGAAGGAAGAGCTCCTGAAGCCGGACGAGGACGAAGAGGCGGCCTGAGTTTCCCTTTACCCCGTTGCGCAAAGCCGCCGCCCGCGCCCTTTTCGAACGGCGCGGGCGTGACTATGTTGCGATTCTCAGGCCGGTTCGCAGCCGGTTCCGATTCGCCGAGGACCCAAACGAAATGCGCGACCCCATTGATGTCTACAACAGCTTCGTCATCCCCTCGGTCGAGGAGACCACGTCGCGCGGCTCCTATCGCTACGATATTTTCTCCCGCCTGCTGAAAGAACGGATTGTTTTCCTCGCCGGTCCGGTTGACGACCAGTCCGCGACCCTCGTCGTGGCCCAGCTCCTGTTCCTCGAGGCGGACAATCCCAAGAGGGAAATTTCCTTCTACATCAACAGCCCCGGCGGCGTTGTCAGCGCCGGCCTGTCGATCTACGACACGATGCAGTTCATCCGCTGTCCGGTGACGACGCTCTGCACCGGCCAGGCCGCCTCCATGGGCTCGCTGCTGCTCTGCGCCGGCGCGAAGGACATGCGATTCTGCCTGCCGAACGCCCGCGTCATGGTTCACCAGCCCTCCGGCGGTTTCCAGGGCCAGGCGTCGGACATCCTGCGCCACGCCGAAGACATCATGAAGATCAAGCGCCGGCTCAACGAGATCTACGTGAAGCACACCGGCCAGGACTACGACACGATCGAAAAGACGCTTGATCGAGATCATTTCATGTCGTCCGAGGAAGCGCGCGCCTTCGGGCTCGTCGACAAGGTTCTCGACCGTCGGCCTGAAGAAGCCGCGCCCGCCCGCTGACCGGCGGGGTTTCCGCGACTGTTGCCTCTAGGTGACAGTCCGGAAAGCCATTGAGCGAAAACACAGGCAAGTGACTTGATCCGCCGCCCCGGGCGTGGTTGGTTTCGCAATTGTGTCACGGGCCGGGTCCGCGCCTTCCCGACCGGTCGTTTTCGGGGCGCAAGTCCCGGCGACCGTTCCCGGGGCGCCAGCTTGAGCGGCGCTGGCTACGGTTTGTTAGGGCGTCGCCTTTAACCTTGATGATGGCCGCATCCGCGACTCGCGCGGGGACCGGCCTGGACGGAGAACAGAATGCCCAGAGCCGAAGGCGACTCGAAGAACACGCTCTACTGCTCGTTTTGCGGAAAGAGCCAGCACGAGGTTCGCAAACTCATCGCCGGTCCGACCGTGTTCATCTGCGATGAATGCGTCGAGCTTTGCATGGACATCATTCGTGAAGAAAGCAAAACAACTTTGGTTAAATCCAAAGACGGTGTGCCAACACCGAAAGATATTCGCGTCGTGCTCGATGATTACGTGATTGGCCAAGACCGCGCTAAGCGGACTTTGTCGGTTGCAGTCCATAACCACTATAAACGTCTGGCGCACAGTGCGCGCAATTCCGATGTCGAATTGGCGAAGTCCAACATTCTTTTGGTGGGGCCGACCGGTTGCGGTAAAACCTTGCTGGCGCAAACGCTGGCGCGGATTATCGATGTTCCCTTTACCATGGCGGACGCCACGACCTTGACCGAAGCCGGTTATGTCGGTGAAGACGTAGAAAACATCATCCTGAAATTACTGCAGGCTGCCGATTATAACGTCGAACGCGCCCAGCGCGGCATTGTCTATATCGACGAAATCGACAAAATCAGCCGCAAGTCGGATAACCCCTCCATCACCCGCGACGTGTCCGGTGAAGGCGTGCAGCAGGCTTTACTGAAAATTATGGAAGGCACTGTTGCCTCGGTCCCCCCCCAGGGAG
>CAISEY010000270.1 GCA_903884435.1 uncultured Hyphomicrobiales bacterium
TCTGGGACAAGAACGGCGATATCTGGACGGGCGGCATGTCCACCGACCGCGTCATCCGCCTCGACGTCAAGACGGGCAATGTCACGGAATATCCGCTGCCGCGCGACACGAACATGCGCCGCATGTTCGTCGATAATTCAACGACGCCGCCGACCTTCTGGGTGGGCTCCAACCATGGCGCCTCGATCGTCAAGGTCGAACCGATGGATTGAGGCCCGGCGTCAATCGTGCGAAACGGGCGGCCGCCCCGGGAGGGCGGCCGTTTGCTTTCGGACACGACACATGACGACGACGCCGGACATTCTCTTCGCCTATCTCGATTCCCTCGGAATCGAACATTCCACGGTCGAACATCCGCCGCTTTTCACGGTGGAGGACGGGCGCGCGTGGCATGACCGGATTCCCGGACTGCATTGCAAGAACCTGTTCCTGAAGGACCGAGACGGCAAGTTCTGGCTGGTCCTGATGCCCGGCGACAAGCGCGCCATGCTCGGGCTCGTCGAAAAGCGGTTGCGCTGCGCGCGCCTTTCCTTTGGCAAGCCGGAGATGCTGATGGAAATCATGGGACTGACGCCCGGCTCGGTGACGCCCTTCGGGCTGATGAACGACATGGCGCGGCGTCTCGCGGTGATCGTGGACACGGACCTGCTGGCGTCCGAACTGGTGAACTTCCATCCGCTGCACAACGCGGCCTCGACCACGCTGCGGTCAGCCGACCTGATGAGATTCATCCGCTCGCTCGGCTTCGAGCCCGTCGTGCTGAATTGCGGCTAAGGGCCGGCGTCACCGGCGGCGGCAATTCGCTGCGCACATACATAACGATAATTGCGGCGCCTCCGGCCAGGGCGCACATTGCCTCCCGACAAACGCGCGAACCGCGCGCAACGGGAGGCCCGGGCATGACGAGACTATTACTGGCGACGACGGCGCTGGCGCTATGGGCGGGGACCGCCGGCGCGCAAGGCCTCAAACAGATCGGCGTGATGGAAGTGCCCGGCGCCACGCTGGAAAGCTATGACATCGGCTTCGTCGACGTGGCGACGCATCGCTATTACCTCGCCGACCGCAGCAATAAATCCATCGATATTTTCGACACGAAAACGGAGAAATTCATCGGTCGCGTGGCCGGCTTCACCGGCGCGACGGCGAAGGGCAAGGAAGCGGGGCCCGATGGCGTCGTCGCCTTTGGCGACGAGATCTGGGCTGGCGACGGCGACAGCACGGTCAAGGTCATCGACGTGAAGTCGATGAAGGTCGTCGACACGATCGCCACCGGCGGCAAGACCCGCGCCGACGAAGTCGCCTATTCCCCGAAGGATCATGTCTTCATCGTCGCCAACGACGCGGAGAAGCCGCCGTTCATCACGCTCATTTCGACCATGCCAGGCCACAAGATTCTGGGAAAATTCAACGTCGAGCGGGCCACGGACGGCATCGAGCAACCCTATTACAACGCGACGACGGGCAAGTTTTACGTGGCGATTCCCGAACTCGACAAGGACGACAAGAAAGGCGGGATCGCCGTCATCGATCCGGCGACGGCGAAACTCGAGCGAATCGTCGACGTCGCGAATTGCCGTCCGCAGGGGCTCGACGGCGGCGAGGGAACCCACGCGATCATCGGCTGCAACGCCGGATCGAAGGGATCGAAAATCCCGCCGCTGGTGGCGGTGTGGGATTTCAAGACCGAGAAGGTCGTCGCGACCACTGACAAGACCGGCGGCGCGGACATGGCGACCTACAATTCGAAACTCGGTCTCTACATCATTGGCGCGCGCGAGGCGCCGGGCGGACCGGCGATCGGACTCATCGACGCGAAAACCAACGCCTTCGTCGCGAACGTGCCGGCGCCGCCCAACCCGCACTCCGTCGCCGCCAACAACGAAAACGGCCACGTCTACGTGCCGAGCGGAAAGATCAACGGAGTCGGCTGCGGCTGCGTCCTTGTGTTCGGGCAATAAAATAAAACGCCAGGGTTCCGGGCGCGAACGCGTCCGGGACCCTGGCGATCAGGACTTCGCCTTTTGCAGGGCGGCGACGGCGTCAGCCTGCAAGACTTTCGACTTGACGCCCGGCTGGATCACGCCGGCGGACATGACCAGCTTGAAGGCCTCGTCCGGCGTGATGGACAGTTCGATCACCTGGCTGGCGGGCAGATAGAACCAGAAACCCGTGGTCGGGTTGGGCGTGCAGGGCAGGAAAACCGAGAGGTATTCCTCCCGCAGGGGCAAGGCTTTCGCGATGGCCGACTCCGGCTGGGTCGAGATCAGCACCACCGACCACATGCCCTTCGTCGGAAACTCGACCATCCCGACCTTGCGGAACGACGTTCCGGATTGCGAAAACAGCGTCTCGAAAACCTGTTTCACGCCCTTGTAAATACCGCGGACCGCCGGAATCCGGTCGAGGATTCGCTCGCCGACGCGGATGAGCGTGCGGCCCGCGAGATTGGCGGCGAGAAAGCCGAGAAGCGTCAGGCCCAGAAAGGCGAGCACGACGCCGGTGCCCGGCACGCGCACCGGCAGGAAATTATCCGGCCAGAGAGACGGCGGCACGAGGGGCCGCACCCAGCGATCGACGGTGTCGATGAACCACCAGACGAGCCAGGCCGTCACGGCCAGCGGGCCGGCGATGACGACGCCCGTCAGAAACCACGTCCGGATGCCCGCCCCGAAGCCGGACGTTCTGTGCGGCGGATCCGCCGGCGGCGGAAACAGAGGCTCGAAGTCTTCGGCTCGTGGCGGATGCGAGGCCGCGGGTTGGGTCGGCGAGTCAGTCATGAAGGCTCCGGAAGGGATCGCGGGCCAGCGCGCGGGGGAACATGGCGATTCCGGCGACGCCTAGCAAGCGTCGCGCCATCGATCTTTCGATGGAGACAGCGACAAAATCGCGAGCTTTCCTGGCGAAGGGTGACGCCCCTCGATGAAACTTCGCTTCTTGTTTACGTTGCCCGGCCGATCCACGCGCGAGGGTTCACGCGGGCAGATCGTAGCCGACCGCGGTCTCGATCTCGATGGTCGCGCGCACGGCGGGGCGCGCCATCATGCGATCGTAATGAGCTGACAGATTGGGAAACTGGCTCGCCGGCGGATTGTACGATCCCCTGAAGCGCCAGAAGAGCCTGAACAGGTGAATATCGGCGATGGAATAACGCCCCAGCGCCCATTCGTTCGCTCCAAGCCGCCGGTCCGCGATGGCGAAGACCGCGCCCGCGTGTTCGAGGCCCTTGCTCCGCGCGGGATGCAGGGAGGCGGCCGTGAAGGACATCCACGAAATGGCCCGCGCCTCGGCTTCGACGCCGCCCTCCGGCAACAATTTCGCGTCCGGAAAGGCCTTCGCGAGATAAAACAGAATCGCCGCGACTTCCGTCAGCGGACGCCCGTCGATCAGCAGCGTCGGCACTTTTCCCTCGGGATTGAGGGCGAGATACTCCGGCGCCCGGTTTTCTCCGCGGCGCAGCGAGAGGGGACGGCGTTCGAACGGAGCGCCGATTTCGTGAAGGGCGATGTGCGGAGCCATCGAACTCGACCCCGGCGTGAAATACAGCGTCAGCATCGCGGCCTCTTCGCGTTTCATCGACCTGGAAAGTTGGCGCGCCACGCGCGGCGGTTCAACGGCGACGCGCGCGGGGCGGACCTTCCGGCCCTGCCCCGCGCGCGCTCAAATCACCGGATCGCGGGCCCGCGCGCCTTACGCTCCCGCGTTGCCGCGGTTTTCGTACTTCGTCCGCTCGGGACGGCGCGGGCGGGCGTTCGGGCCGCCGGGCGCTCCGCCACCGCGATTGCCGGGCGCTCCACCGCGGTTGCCGCCGGGCGCTCCGCCGCGGTTGCCCGCGGGACGGCCCTGTTGCGGGCGTCCCTGCTGCTGGCGGGGACGACGCGCGTCTTCCTTCGCGGGCTCGGGCGCGTTGCGCGTCGCGGGCGAACGACGATCATCCGTCGCGAGGGTCTGGCGCGTCACCTTCTCGATGTCGCGCAGCAGGTGCCGCTCGCTGTTGTCGCACAGCGACCAGGCCGCGCCATCCTTGCCGGCGCGCGCGGTGCGGCCGATGCGGTGGACGTAGCTCTCCGGCACTTCCGGCAGTTCGAAGTTGACGACGTGGGTCACGCCATCGACGTCGATGCCGCGGGCGGCGATGTCGGTCGCCACGAGCACGGGCGTCTGGCCGCTCTTGAAGGAATCGAGCGCGCGCTGGCGCTGGCCCTGGCTCTTGTTGCCATGGATCGCCTGGGCGTCGAGGCCGGCGGCGTCGAGATAGCCGGCGACCCGGTCCGCGCCGCGCTTGGTGCGGGTGAAGACGATGGAGCGCTTCACGCCCGGGCGTTGCAGAAGCTCCAGCAACAACTGGGTCTTCTTCGCGCCCTCGATCAGGAACACTTCCTGCGTCACGCGCTCGACCGTGGTGGCCTCGGGCGTCACCGCGACCTTGACGGGGTTGTGCAGCATGTCGGCGGCGAGCGAGGCGATTTCCTTCGGCATGGTGGCCGAGAAGAACATGGTCTGGCGCGTCTTCGGCAGCCGGGCGACGATCTGGCGGATCGGCACGATGAAGCCGAGATCGAGCATGTGGTCGGCCTCGTCGAGCACGACGTAATGCGTGTGGTCGAGCCGCACCGAGCCCTGGCTCATGTGGTCGAGCAGGCGGCCGGGCGTGGCGACGAGCACGTCGACGCCTCGGGCCAGCGCCTGGCGTTGCGGGCCCTGGGCGACGCCGCCGAGCACGCAGGCGACATGAAACTTCGCGAAACGGCCATAGGCCTTGAAGCTCTCGGTGATCTGCAACGCGAGTTCGCGCGTCGGGGCGAGAACGAGGCAGCGCACGGCCTTGGGCGCGGGCCGCGTGTCCTCGGCGAGGAGGTGGTGCAGGATCGGCAGGGCGAAAGCGGCCGTCTTGCCGGTTCCGGTCTGGGCGATGCCGAGAAGGTCGTGTTTGGCGAGAAGCGGACCGATCGCCTGCTGCTGGATCGGCGTCGGGGTGGTGTAACCTTCGTGCGTGAGGGCGCGAAGCAGGCTCCCGGCGAGGCCGAGATCCGAAAATTGAGTCATCTGGTTCTTTCAATGGGGCGCGGCGCGCGGAATCGCGCGGCGAAAGCCCGGTTACGGGTGGGGTTTTGAGACGGGGCCCCGCGTTTCCGGGCGCTGTCACGTCAGGAGTAAGGCCACTGAACCTGGCGCCAGCGAGGCTGGCGTACGCGAAGGCAGCGGGCTTTGCTGCGATGCAGCGAGGACTGTGTACGCGATTTGCGGGGCGCGGTCAAATGAAGTCGCGAAATCTCGCCCGAAACCAGGCGGGCGGGCGCGGCGCCAGCTCTTCGCCGCAGGGGACAAGGACGGCTTCCGCGGAAGACCCGGGCCATTCGGCTCCGCCAGTCGCCTGTGTTAAACCACGCTCGCCAGGCCAAACCCCGCCCCGGAATCCCCATGCGCCCTCCCCGTCGCCGCTTTCTGCAAACCGCCGCCGCGGCGGTCGCCGCGCCGCTGCTACCGTCAGCGGCGCGCGGCGAGACCTGGCCCGCCCGTCCGATCCATCTCGTCGTCGCCGTCGCGCCGGGCGGCGGGGCGGATATTGTCGCGCGGCTGATCGGACAATGGCTGTCGGAGCGGCTGGGCCAATCCGTAATCGTCGAGAACCGTCCCGGCGCGGGCAACAACGTCGGCACGGAATACGTGGTGCGCGCGCCGCCCGATGGCTACACGTTGCTGTCGGTCGCCGTGGCGGCGGCGATCAACGCGACGCTCTTCGACAATTTGAGCTTCAACTTCCTGCGCGACGTCGCGCCCGTCGCGGGCACGCTCACGGTGCCCAATGTCGTCTACGTGAACCCCAGGGTTCCGGCGCGGACCCTGCCGGAGTTCATCGCCTTCGCGAAGGCGAGGCCCGGCAAGATCAACATGGCCTCGGCGGGCGCGGGCACCTCGTCCCACATGGCCGGCGAATTGTTCAAGATGATGGCGGGAGTCGATCTCGTTCACGTTCCCTACCGCGGCCAGGGGCCGGCGATGACCGATCTGCTCGGCGGCCACGTCGAGGCGATGTTCGCGACGACGCCGGGCACCACCGGCTATATCGCGACGGGCGCCTTGCGCGCGCTCGCGGTGACGACCGCGACCCGCGCGGAATCGCTTCCGGATATTCCGGCCATCGCGGAATTCCTGCCGGGCTACGAGGCGAGCCAGTGGTACGGCGTCGGCGCGCCGCGCGGGACGCCGCCGGAGATCCTCGACCGTCTCAACCGGGAGATCAACGCGATCATCACCGATCCGAAAAACAAGGCGCGCCTCGCGGACCTCGGCGGCGCGGCGCTGACGGGCTCGGTCGCCGACTTCGGCAGGCTCCTCGCCGGGGAAACCGAAAAATGGGCGAAGGTGGTGAAATTCTCCGGCGCGAAGCCGGACTGAACGGCGCGATGGACCGACTAGGGAAACAACCCCCGCAACCCCACCGCCTTCCGCACCCTTTCCACCCCGATCGCCATCGCCGCCGTCCGGTTGCTCACGCCGTCTTTCCTCGCGCGCGCCTCGACCAGCCCGAGCGAGCGGTCGAGGGCTTTGTAAAGCCGTTCGTTCACCTCCGCCTCGCCCCAGTAATATTGCTGCAAATCCTGAACCCATTCGAAATAGCTGACGATGACGCCGCCGGCGTTGCAGAGAATGTCCGGGATGACGAAAACATCCCCGCCCCTTCGTTCGAGCACCAGATCGGCCTCGGGCGTCGTCGGGCCATTGGCGCCTTCGGCGAGAACGCGGCATTTGAGCTCGCCGGCGTTGCGCGCGTCGATCACGCGCTCCACGGCCGCGGGAACCAGCACGTCGCATTTCAGCGTCAGAAGTCCGGCGGGATCGGCGAGCGCCTCGCTTGAAAAGCCCCGGAGCGCGCCGGTTTTCGCCGCGTGCGCGTCGAGCGCGTCGAGGTCGAGGCCCGCGGGATCGTGAAACGCCGCCGTGTGGTCGCTCACCCCGATGATTTTCAGCCCGCGCGAAACCATTTCCCGCGCGGCGATGGCGCCGACGTTGCCATAGCCCTGCACGATGGCGGTCGCGCCGCCAGCCTTCACTCCGAGCCGCTCCAGGGCGCGCGCGACGAGGAAGGCGACGCCCCTGCCCGTCGCCTCGCGGCGGCCCAGCGTTCCCCCGAGTTCGACGGGCTTGCCGGTGACGATCTCCGGCACGGCGCCGCCGCGATACATGGAATAAGTGTCCATGAACCAGGCCATGACCTGTTCGTTGGTGCCCATGTCCGGCGCCATCACGTCAATTTGCGGCCCGATAAATGGAATCATTTCCTGCGTGTAACGTCGCGTCAGCCGTTCGACTTCGCGCGGCATCATCCGGTGCGGATCGCACGCGATGCCGCCTTTCGCGCCGCCATAAGGCAGGCCGGTCAGGGCGCATTTCCAGCTCATCCACATGGCCAGCGCCGCCACCTCGCCCAGCGTCACGTCAGGATGAAACCGCAGCCCGCCCTTGGTCGGGCCGAGCGTGAGATGATGCTGCACGCGAAAGCCCGTATAAACTTTCGTGCTGCCGTCCTCGCAATTGATCGGCAGCGAAACGATCACCGAGCGTTTTGGATACTTGAGCCGCGGCCGTTCGGATTCGGACATCTGCAAGTGGTCAGCGACGGTGTCGAACTGCTGGCACGCCATTCGGAATGCGGGGCTGTCATAGGCTTCCATAATTATTTGTGGGGGTTAAATTTTGTTCCAATCAATGGGTTTCGAAATATCGAGTAAAGGAATTTTTTCGTGAACGGCTTCGGGATATTTCTGCGCCGCCCCGGTGTTGAACACCACAATGCGCTCGTGCGGCAAAATGTCGCCGCGCGCGAGCAGCATTTCCAGCGCGCCGAAACACACGGCGGTCTCGGGGCAGATGGCCAGGCCTTCGAGCGAGATGGCTTTTTTCATCCACGGCGCAATGGTTTCTTCCGGCACCGCCACGGCGCATCCAGCGCTCGCGCGCACGGCGTCGAGAATCATGAAATCACCCACCGCCACCGGCACGCGCACACCGCTGGCGATCGTCGCCGCGTTTTCAAACTTTGCCGCAAACCGTTCGCCCTTGGCAAACGCCGTCGCAATCGGCGCGCAGCCGTCACTCTGGCAGGAAATCATGCGGGGCTTGTGCGGCGATTTGAGCCAACCCAGTTGTTCGAGTTCGGCAAACGCCTTCCACATGCCAATCAATCCCGTGCCGCCGCCGGTCGGATACAAAATCACGTCCGGCAGTTCCCAGTCGAACTGCTCGGCGAGTTCCAGCCCCATCGTCTTCTTGCCTTCGATGCGATACGGCTCTTTCAAAGTGGAAAGATCGAACCAGTTCATCTTCACTTTACCTTCGCCAACAATGCGTCCGCAGTCGTTGATGAGCCCGTTCACGCGAAAGGTTTTTGCGCCTGCCAGCCAGCATTCCTTCACGTTGATCGCCGGCGTGTCTTGCGGCATGAAGACATACGACTCCATGCCGGCGCGCGCGGCGTAGGCGGCCATCGCCCCGCCCGCATTGCCGGCCGTGGGTGCGGCCACTCGTCGGATGCCGAACTCGTTCGCCTTCGTGATCGCCATGGTCATGCCGCGCGCCTTGAAGCTGCCCGTGGGCAAACGGCTTTCGTCCTTGATGAAAAGATTTTTCACGCCCAGCGAACTTCCGAGCCGCTGCGCCGTCACCACCGGAGTGACGGTTTCGGTGAGCGAGACGATTTTCGCCGGATCATTGACCGGCAACATTTCCAAATAGCGCCACATCGTTGGTGGGCGGCCAGGCAGATCTTTTTTGGAAAACTTTTTGCCGAGCGCATCGAGATCGTAGCGCACCCACAACGGCCGCTGGCATTCGACGCACAAGCCGTGAACCAAGGTGGCGTCGTAATGTTTGCCGCAATTGGCACATTCGAGATGAGTGACAAAGTTCATAGTTCAAAAAGCATTCCCGGCCTGTTCCCGTGACGCCTGCGTCACGCCCCATTCCAAAGCCAGGCCTTCGACATGCAACAGGGACAAGGTCGGGACGCCTTGCTCGGCGAACCGCGCAATGACGCCGCGCCCCGGTGAAAGATCAAACGGCCGCGCGGCGATGAAGCCACTGCGCAAGTGAAAGGCCGCCGGCGATTCGCCGAGGCTGGCTTCCGTGCCACCGACATTCACATATAAGACGATGCTCTGCCCGGCGGCCTCGCGGGCGTAAATTGCCAACCTCTGTTGCACCGACTCTTGAAGGGACGCAGGCCTCATCACCGAGGCGCCAAGTTCAGCGGCACTGGCGCTTTGGATTTTGCGAACAACTTCCCGCGCGGTCGGTTCAAGGTCCAGCGCGCCATCCGCAAAGCCGCCCATCGCCACCGCGCTCGACAATCGCCCGATGATTCCAGCCCGCACAAGACGCGATTCAATTTCGGGCCAGGTGAACCCGGGTTGGTTTGCGCCCCAGGTGCTGGCGGTCACGGAGGAGACGGTAATCAACTTGGCAGCCAACGCTTCGCAAGCGCAGGCCAGCGAGAGGTTCAGCCCCGGAAATGAGCCGGAACAGCCAGCGGCAACCACACTGCTCGGACGCACGCCGAGTTCGTGGAGTTTAAAGGTCAGCACCCGCGCCCAATCGGGATTCGCGGCGATGCGTTTCGCTTCAAGGCTGCCCAGCGTGGTGACGAGCGGCGTCAATTCATCGCCCAGCCACGGGGAATCCGCCGACCACAAACCCGGATCGCGCGGCAGGGCAGCGGCAAGTTTCGCCTCCTGCAAAAATTTCTCCGCGCGTTGCGCCATCTCTTTCGCGTGAGCCGCCTTTTGAGTTAAATCTGCGGATGTGATCTGATTCGCGCCGCCAATCAAACCGCGCCATTCGTGTGCCCGCGCCCAAGCTGCGGAGATCGCTGCGGCGCTGACCGCGAGCGCCGCGAGAGCTACGAGCACAGAGGTGTGCAGCCGCACTCGTCCCTGTCGTGGACGAAACGCTCCGTAGCACTGGAAATTGGAATTTGCGTTGTTCATCCATTCCAACCTGCAATCAAAATCATTGCCAGCCGGACCAAGCCCGCGATCAGGAGCGTGGTGGCAAACGTCGGAATCACACCTTGTGAGAGCGCTTCGTTCGCAATGATACCGGGCACGATGTAGCCGATGATGCGCAGGTCCACCGGCTGCGGCGGGAGGTGCTGCAGCAGCAAATTGAACAGACCGTTCAACACAAATCCGACGAGCACGGTAACTCCGAGCCGCCGGCGACCATAAAGGATGATCAGCCGCGCGAGTCCGTGGCGGACAATGGCCCACGTCAGCAGCGATACCAGCAGCGTGGCGGCGAGGCGCGTCGGTTGATTCAAATACAACGCGAGATACCCCGGCACCACCAACCCCGCCGATGTGAATCCGCAGACCTCGGTAAAAATGAGGTTGAACAAGATTCCCAGGGCGATGGCGAGTTCAACCATGAGCTTGAGCAGGGAAGATCGCGGACAAATCCAGTCCGTGAATGTTACCGCAGAACACCACCGCGCCGCACTGCGGCGACAGCTTCGCGAGACAGTCCGGCAACTGCCGGGACGCAATGAATTCCAGCGGAGCTGCGAGTTTGCTGCGCTTGAGAGCGAACCACAAAGTCAAAGCGGGTCGCTCACCTGTCACCAAAATGCGCACGGCGGGCAGTTCCGCGAAAGCTGATTTTGCAAAAGCGCGCAAACGCTCCGGCCGGTCAGAGCGATGATTGAAAACCACCACGGGCGGCTTGGTTTTCGTGCTCCGCATTTTCAAGTCCGGCATGAACGTTTTCACGGTGCGCAGAAACGATTCCGGGTCGTTGGCCGACCGTGCATCCAAAAATTTCATCGGCCCGCCGCCACATTCAGCGGTGGCTTGGACGGAATCACCAGGGTCAGCGGGCGCGAGTCTCATGCCCGCGAGCGCGACGGCGTCGGCAATGCCCAACTGCCGGGTCACTGCCAGCGCCAGCGCCTCGTTTTCCGTGTGCCACGATAAATTCGTATCGGAGCTAGCGACCACGATCTTCGTGCCGCGCTCCGCCGCGCAACGCGCGTAGAGGTCTGCCAACTTTTGCTCGCCGACCACCAGCGTGCCGTGAAATGGAATCGTGTTGGCGAGGCAGGCGGCAATTTGTTCAACGTCAGCGCCCATGATTTCGGTGTGATCCATGCGGGCGTTGGCAATCACGCCGACAGTCGCGCGCGCCATCGAATGCTCGGCGATCCACTGCAATTCCGGCGCGAGCGCCATGCATTCGAGCACCACAGCCCGCGCGCCGAGGCGACGGGCAAGCAGCAACGTGCGGAGCTGTTCGCGGATGTTGGGTTTGCCGTGGCGCTTCACCGGACGTTCGGTTCCATCGGGCAACAGTAGTCGCGGCGCAGCTCCGGTCGTTTTGGCCACGGTTGGTATTCCTGCCTCGCGCAGCGCAGCCCAGATGAGGCGTGTCACCGATGATTTGCCGCGTGTGCCATTGACATGAATCCGGATGGGCACGGCTTTCCACGCGCGGCCTCTGAGGAATCGCTCCAACAAGCCCAGTCCGACCAGGAGAATGAGGCAGATGGAGATGGCAGTCAGAAAGGGCATGGCATCATCGCGTCATTTAATCAGAAATATCCGCAGAATCAGCATGACCAGCACGACGCCGCCCGTGATCTGGCGTCCAAGGTTGCGTTCACGAAGCGTGACGATGGCAACTAGCACCGCCATCAACAGCGTAATCAGTTGGTAAACGTGGAGCATCATGGCAGCAAGCGCCCGATTTGCGGCGCGAAAATCAGCATCAACAATCCAACGGCGACGATCAATAGCGCCGGAACAATGCATAGGCGGAGAACTTTCCGCCGATCATCAACGCCGGCCACTTGCGCCGATAACGTCGCGGCCAGCGCAGCGGGCGGCATCAGGTCACCCAAGGACGCCAGCACCGACAAGGCCGCGGCGGTGATGATTTCGTTGCGACCGAGGAGCGCGAGTAGGAACGGCACGCCCAGCACCGACGAACTGCCAAACGCTGAGACCGCGCCGAATAGCGGAACGCTCACCGCCGCTGCCGCGAACAAAGCCCAGGTCGGCGCGCCGGTCATCAGCGAAACCAGCCAGCCGCGGCTGCCCGTCAACGTCAGCACTTGAATGAAGGCGCCCACACCGCAAAGAATTCCCAGCACCGGCAGCGATTCGTTCATCGCCCTGATCATCGAAGCGCGCACGTCAAACTTCGGCAGCACCAGGATTCCCGCTACCGCCGCCAGCAGAAAAACCAGCGGCAGTCCCGGGTCCGGGATATGCGCCGGCGACAATCTTGGAGCGAGCATCAGCAGGCCCGCCACGACCGGGCCGGTGAGTGCACGCCACAAAGTCACCCGCGAACTGCGGTTTGAGATTTGGGTTGGCGGCAAATTTTCTTCGCTCGGCAGCGCCGGCTTGGTTTTCCTGCGGAGCACCGGCCAGGCCAAAATATAAACGATCAACAATGCCGTCGGAAAAGATGCCAGCGCCAGCGGCACACCGAAACCCGAATACGGCAGGTCCACACCGCCGCCAATGATCATCGCGGGGATGTTCACCGGCGGCGCGATCATGCCGAGCACGCCGCCCATCGCAATGATGGCGCCGGTGCGTTCCTTTGAAAGTCCGAGGCGCGTGATGATGGAGGCCGCCATCGCGCCGGTCGTCAGCACCGACGCCGTCGAAGAACCCGTGATCATGCCGGGAAACATGATGATGATCATCAGCAATCCGAGCAACAGCATCGGCTTGGTTCGGAAACGGTCTTCCACCGCCCAGCCCAGCGAGTCGAGCGCCTGTCCGTCGGCCAGGGCGCGCATGAGAATCATGGCCGTGGCGATGACGAGGATCGGATCCAGATACGAAAACGCGCCCTCGACCAGATGGCGCAACGGGAAATAGTCGCCGTTGGTGACCGCGCCAAAAATTGCGGACACCAGCAGCGCCAGGCCAATCGGCCAGCGGACGGCAATCGCCAGCACGCCGAAGACGGCCAGCATCAGCACAAAGGTCAGTGCTTCCGCACCGTTGCCGGTCAGCGCCACCATCGGATTGGAAACAAACGTCGTCACGATCACTCAGCGAAAAGGGCTTTGACCGCTTCGCCCGCCGCCGCGAGATTCGGCACCTCGGTGACGGGGACATTGCATTTTTCAGCGAGGGTGTTGAACACCTTGTCTTTGTTGCCAGAGGCAACCACGACGACTTGCTTCATGTCGCAAATGGTCAACTCGATCAGATCGTCGGTGGTCTTGCCGCGACGCGTTTCACCACCGACGTGCAAGCCCAAAACCTGGACGTGCTGTTCCTTGGCCGCCTTTATCAAGGCTTGGGCGCGGGCCTTTTCCTGGTCGAGATCAATGCCCGCCGAACCCAGCCCCTTCGTGCTCGCGCCGAGAACCACCACCAGGGTTTTGATACCGGCCAAGTCGGCGGCTTGCGCGTTGGGTTTGACCTCCAAGCCCAGCTTAAGCCGGCTGTTGAGCAGGGCTTTTACCACGGCGATGTCGGAGCTTTGTCCGATGGTGGTGATCAGACCGGGCTTCGCGAACTTGACGGCGTCAGCCGCGTTTGTCGTGGCGGACGCCAGCGTGAGAATTGAAAGCACCGATAGCAGCGCCAAGGTTTTGTTCATTTTGTTTTTCATAGATTATTTTTGCATTGGTGATTGTTACATTTACTTCAAAAACGCGCCCACGCCCTGTGCGAGCATCGCCTGGTATTCCGGCACACCGGTCATCGTGATTGTTTTATCCGGCGCGAAGTCGCCTAGGTTCTTGGCGAATTCGTTGACGGCCGCGACATGCCGGCCCACCCGCATTTCCAACGGCCAGCCTGATTCCGGGTAAGGAACGGAAAGCCGGTGGCGTTCGGAGGCGAGCACATAAAAACGATCCTTCCCCTGCGTAATCAACGCCGCGTCGGTGCGGCCCCGCAACCGCCCCTGCCCGGGACTGGTGCTTTCCATGAGAATCGCCAGCACGGAAGTTGCATCGCCCCATTCGCGATGGGACAGGCCGTGGAAATTTTTTGGCGACGCCTCCATGCCGATGGGGATGTCCATCGCCTGCAAGTTCATGTTCACCATGGCCGCCAGATCCATGGCGCGCTCATGGGCCACGATGGTATTGACCACGGGATATTCCGGCGCGGCTTCATGCAAATCAATCGCCAGATCCACTTTTTCCTTCCGGATCAATTCGGTGATGGCAAAGGCAATCCGCTCGGTGAACGTCCCTTCGGCCCGGCCGGGATACGAACGGTTCAGGTTGCGGGTTTCCGGGCCGGAAAGGGATTGTCCCGAGGCGACATGCGTGTAGACCTGTGGATCGGGCCACTGGTGAATCGGATTCGTGTAGCGCGCGCCGACGGTGAACGAACGCGCACCATGCGGTGTGGAAATCACGATCCTTTGCGGATGCGCTTCCTGCGCCACGTTGTGCGTGAAGCCGCTGGCGTTGGCCCGGGGAATGAGAATGACCCGTCCCGTTTGAACTTTCGCGTTCTCCAGCAATGTGACGGCCGCGAGATAACCCGCCGTTTCGTCGCCGTGCGTGCCGCCCAGCACCAACATGCAACCGCCGGGCGACTTGCTGTCGAGGATGAAGACCGGCGTATCGCCGGCGGTTCCGGCGA
This sequence comes from uncultured Hyphomicrobiales bacterium, assembly GCA_903884435.1. Lineage (GTDB taxonomy): Bacteria > Pseudomonadota > Alphaproteobacteria > Rhizobiales > Beijerinckiaceae > Terripilifer. Next base: position 14,622 of record CAISEY010000270.1, read on the forward strand.
TTGCGGGAAAATATTCGGACAGCAGCGTTTGGCGCGTCACACCATCGCCGGGATGCAACACGTCGGGCTTGTGCATGGACAGAAAGCTCGGTGCGGCCAGTCCCGCGACCACGACGGCCGCGAGAATGACAACCCAACCACTGCGTTTGCTGGCTTGAATCATTTTGTCGCTGGTCTTGGTTTAGTAACCCACGGCAATTCCGTCCCGGCGCGGGTCGGCGCCACCCAACAATTTTCCATCGCTGCGCAGCATCACACCTTGCGCGCCGCCGAAGTAAAGATCGAACGCGCCCTTCACGGAGATTTTGTGGCCGCGCGATTCCAACTCCTTCACCACATCCGCCGGGATGCGCGACTCAACCGCGGTTTGCGCGGTGTTACCATTGTGAAAACGCGGCTCCAGAATGGCCGGCTGCAATTCTTCCTTGAAGTCCACCACGTTGATGACGATGTTGACCATCGTGGTGATGATACGATTGGCACCGGGCGTGCCGGCGGTGAAGAACGGCTTGCCATCCTTCAACACCATGACCGGGGCGATGCTGCTCAGCGGGCGCTTGCCTGCCGACGGCGCGTTCAGCGACGCGGGATTGAGATCGAAATCATCCATTTCATCATTAAGCAAAATGCCCGTCCCTTCCGGAACGACGCCCGAGCCCATGAAATGATTGATCGTCTTCGTAATCGAAACCATGTTGCCGTCCTTGTCCACAACGGAGAATGAAGTGGTGCTGCCGGATTCGTATTTGGACGGCGTGCCGGAAACGGCCTTGCTGGCTTTTGCCAAATCAATCGCCTTGCGCCGGTCGGCGGCGTAATCCTTGTTGAGCAGACCCGTCACCGGAACTTTCACAAACCCCGGGTCGGCGATGTATTCCGCCCGGTCGGCAAAAGCCAGCTTCTGCGCTTCGGCAATCACATGGACATAGTCGGCTGATCCGCGTCCCAGTTGGGCCAGATCATATCCTTCCAGGATGTTCAGCAGTTCGAGCAAAGTGAGCCCGCCGGAAGA
>CAISEY010000271.1 GCA_903884435.1 uncultured Hyphomicrobiales bacterium
GAACTCGGGCTGCCCGCCGATTGCTGCAATTGCACCTTCAGCCCGTTTTTCGCGAAGGTCGCGTCCATCGCCGCGAGATAGTAGATGTTCGAAATGCTCGGCGGATTGACGGTGCTGCTGACGAGCGTCACCGTCGTCTGGCCGAGCGCCGCGCCGAAGGGCGCGCACAGAAGCGCGGCGACCGCCAGAGCCCCCCCTCGCGAAAGAAACGAAAACAACCTGGCGCGGCCCTCGATCATTCGGATCTCCACCTGCTGAATCTGTTTTCAATGACGCGGACGGCTTCGGTCGTCGCGACGCTGAACACGACGAACATCATCAGCGCCGCGAAGTAGTTCGCGACCTGAAAGAAGTTGCTGTAATAGGTCATGCGCGCGCCGAGGCCGGTGACGGACGTGAAGAGTTCCGCGACGATGACGCCGATGATGGCGCGCCCGATGGCGATGCGCATTCCCGCCACGAGATAGGGAATCGCCGCCGGAAACAAAACATGCCGCAAAATCTCGTAGCGCGTCGCGCCGAAGGCGGTCGCCACTTCCTGATAGGACTTGTCGACGTTCTGGATGCCGACCTGGGTGTTGATGACGAGCGGCCAGAAGGCCGAGAGAAACACGAGAGCGAGCTTGGTTTCGAGCGTCAGGCCGAACCACACGACGAGCAGCGGCAGCAGCGCGATCGAGGGCGTCGACCAGAAGATGGTGATGTAGGTGTCGAAGAAATGCCCGAGCGGGCGCGACAGGCCCGTGGCGATGCCCAGGGGAATCCCCGTCACGAGCGCCAGCGCGAATCCGAGCACGAAGACGAAGACGCTCGCGCCGGCCGCGACGAGCAATTCGCCCGACATCGTCAGACGCCACCACGAGATCGCCACCTGAACCGGCGTCGGCAGGATGTATTCCTCCGTCGTCATGCCGCCGATCTGCCAGGCGGCGAGCAACACGAGAACGGAAATCACCCGCAGCGTGTTCTTTTCGGCCCAGAAGGTCGTGCGCGGACGATCGGCGGCGTTGATCTCGTTGTCGTTCGCGGCGCTCATGCCAGCGTCTCCCGCAATTCGTCCCGCAAGGCGTCCCAAAGGCGCGAGCGCAGGTCGAGGAATTCCGGCGATTTGCGCACGTCGTGTTCATGCCGGGGCTTCGGCAAATTCACGTCGACGACGAACTTGATCTGGCCGGGGCGCCGCGACATCACGATCACCTGGTCCGAGAGATAGATGGCCTCGTCGATGTCGTGCGTGATGAACATCACCGTTGCGCGGTATTCGCCGCAAATCCGCAGCAATTCGTCCTGCAGGACGAGGCGCGTCTGCGCGTCGAGCGCTCCGAAAGGCTCGTCCATCAGCAATACGTCCGGCTCGACCGCGAGGGCGCGGGCGATGCCGACGCGTTGCTGCATCCCGCCGGACAACTGGTGCGGAAAGCTCTTTTCGAAGCCCGAGAGTCCCACGAGCTTCAGAAACGCCCGCGACTTGTCTTTCTCGGCTTCCGTGAGCGGCCGGTGAAACTGCATTTCGCGCGCGAAGAAGACGTTTTCCTCGATGGTGCGCCACGGCATCAGCCCGATGTACTGGAACACCATGCCGCTGCCGACGCGCGGCCCCGTCACCGGCTTGTCGTCGATCAGGATCGCGCCGCTTGTCGGAGGAATCAGGCCGGCCGCGACGCGCAGCAGCGTCGTCTTGCCGCAACCGCTGGGCCCCAGCACGGAAACGAAGCTGAACTCTGGAATATCGACGCTGATGTCGCGCAAGGCGACGACGCCTGGCGTCCATTTGCGCGTGAACAGCCCGGTTTCCGTCTTCATGAATCGTTTGTTGATCCGGTCGACGCGGATTTTCGCCCGGATCGTCGTTGATGAGTCCAAAACCGTCCCCGTTGCCCGCGTCGGTGGGAGTTGATCCCGTGTTTGTTGTTGTGGCGCGATTTGCGGGGGGATTGACGATCCTGTCAAGAAGCGGGGGTCTTTGACCCCGGACGCAAAACGCGCACAATACGGTCGGGGCGGCGCGCGCCGCGACGGGAGGATTTGATGAAAGTTGCCGAGGCCATCTCACAAGCGCTTGTTTCCGAGGGCGTGCGCCTCGCGGCGGGCATCACCGGCCAGTCCATCGGGCACGTCGCCGACGCGCTCGCCGAGAAGGACGGCGTGAAGGTGATTTACGCCCGTCAGGAGCGCGTCGCCTTCGACATTTGCGACGGGTTCGCCCGCGCCAGCGGCAAGCCGGGCGTCATTTTCACCGACGCGGGCCCCGCGGCCGCCAACGCCATGGGCGGCCTCGTCAATTCATGGGGCGATTCGATTCCCGTTCTGTTCATCGCGGGGCACAACGACCGTTCCGACATGCCAACGGGCGACACCAAGGAAATTCCCTTTCGCGATCTCTTTGGCCCCGTCTCCAAATGGACGGCGATCATCGAAGAGCCCGCCCAGGTCGGTCCGATCCTGCGGCGCGCCTTCATGCATCTGACCACGGGGCGACCCGGCCCCGTCGTGCTGGGAATGCCCTACGACGTGTCCTCGAAGGACGCCGGCAATTTCGAATACAATCCAGTGACGCGCCGGCACCGCGTGCGCGCGGCGGGCGATCCGGAGGCCATCGCGGCGGCGGTCGATCTCCTCGCCGCCGCCGAGCGGCCCTATGTCTACGTGGGCGCCGGCGTGCTGTTCTCCGGGGCGAGCGCGCAACTCGTGTCTCTCGCGGAATTGCTGACGCTGCCCGTCGCGACGACGCTCAACGGCAAGAGCGCCTTTCCCGAGGATCACGCGCTGGCGCTCGGCGTCGGCGGCTTCGCCCGCGCCGCCTATGGCTCCATGCCCGCGACCGTGCTGGCCGAGTCGAGCGATTGCATTCTAACCGTGGGCTGCGGCTTCAAGCGTCACGCGACGCAGCGCCCGAAGCCCGTCGGCGCGAAACACATTCAGGTCGACGCCGACGCCGCCGAACTCAACAAGCATCACCTCGCTGACGTGGCGATTCTCGGCGACGCCCGCGTCGTGCTGGCGCAACTCGTCGAGGCCGCGCGGGCGCGCGTCGCGGCGGGCCGGCTGAACCCGGTCGCCACGCGCCTCGATCGCGTCGCCGAACTGAAGAAAAAATGGGCGACGGTCTGCGAGCCCCTGCTCGGCTCGGAGGAATCGCCGGTCAATCCCTTCCGCGTCACCCGCGAACTCAACCGCGCGCTCGTGTCCTCGGAAAGCGTTGTGCTGCACGACGCGGGCTCGGTGCGCGGCTCGACGTGTCAGCACTATCTCGCGACGACGCCGCGCTCGTTCCTCGGCTTCGGCGTGCAGAGCGCCATGGGCTGGTCCATCGGCGCGGCCATCGGCGCCAAGGTGGCCGAGCCCGGCAAGACCGTCGTCGCCGTGATCGGCGAGGAGGCCTTCAACGAAACCGCCATGGACATCGAAACGTCCGTGCGCGCGAAGACGCCGGTTCTGATCGTCGTGAAGAACAACCGCGCCTTTCTCGATCGCGACGGCGGCTCGAGCCAGCGGCTCGCGCACGAGCGCTTCGGCCAGGGCGTCGATATTTGCCCGCTGGCGCGCGCACTTGGCGCGAAAGCCTTCCACGTGACGAAAGCCGCCGATGTCGCGCCCGCCCTCGCGGAAGCGCTCGCGGCGGTGCGCGGCGGCCAGACCGCGGTCGTCGAGATCACGACGACGCGCGTCAAGGCCAGCCTGTCGCGGCTGTGGGAGACGGCCTGACTACCCGAACCTCACCGCGTAAACCGGCGGCAGCGTGTGCGAAACCATCACCCAGCTGTCGCCCTGGTCTTCGCTGACCCACAGGCCGCCCGTCGTCGAGCCGAAGGCGAGACGCTCGCCCTTCGCGTCGAGCGCCAGCGCGTGCCGGTAGACGACATCGTAGGCGTGCCTCTGCGGCAGGCCCTTCGTCAGCGTCTGGAACGTCTTGCCCCCGTCGCGCGTGCGATTGACGACGAGGCGTCCGTCGCGCGGAATGCGTTTCTCGTCCTTGATTTCCGGCACGAACCACGCCGTGTCGGGATCGCGCGGATGCACGGCGACCGGGAAGCCGAAGACCGACGGTTCCACGCCGGTGATCTCGGTGAAGTTCCGCGCCCCGTCTGACGAAACGAAAATGCCGTTGTGGTGCTGAATCCAGAACCGGTCCGGCGCGCCCGCGCATTGCGCGAGGCAATGCACGTCCTGCGCGATGGGATCGTGCATCTTCTCTGGCGGCCAGTGTTCGGCGCGCATCCCCTCGCCGCGCAAGGTCCAGCTTCCGCCGCCGTCTTCGGTGTTCCAGACGCCGCCCGTCGAAACGGCGATGACGACGTGTTTTGAGTTGCGCGGATCCACGCAGATGGAATGCAGACCGGGCAGATCGGCGCCGCCGCCGAGCCATTCCACGCGTCCGGGATGACGCCAGAGCGAATCGAGATCTCCCAGCTCTCGCCGCGGTTCGCCGAACGAAACAGCCCGCCCGGCTGCGTTCCGCACCAGATGACTCCGGGCTCGTCGGCGCCGCCGGCAGCGAAGCCCCAGACGCGCGCGAGGCTCCATTCGAGCACGCGCCCCCACATGTCCTTTTCCTCGTGGCCCTCGGGCTTTCTGGGATAGACGGGAACCGCGATTTCCTCCCAGCCCGTCGCGGTGGAGCGATGCAGCTTGACGCCGAAATGGCCATGGTCGAGCGCCGCGTAATCGCGCCCGTCGCGCGGATCGGTCAGGGTGAGACTGACATTGTCGCCAAGGAAATCGACGCGGTCGATCTCCCAGCCCGAGGACGCGCGCGCGACATGGAACAATCCCTTGCGCGTCGAAACCAGAAGCCTGTCGCTCATTTCACCCTCCCGAAAGAGCCTGAAACACATACACGGAACTCGCGGGCGACACCGCGTCCGAGAGCCCCGCGCGGTCGCGAACCATCCGCCCGTCGACGAAGGCCGTCATGTGCTTGCGCAGACCGCCCTGATCGTCGAGCACGTAGGAGCGCGCCGGCGGATTCCCGGCGAAAACGCGGTCGAGCACCTCGCGCACCGTCGCGCCCGCCGCGTCCGTCGGCGGGCAGACGACATGGCGCTGGATGTTCGGGGTGAAACTCACTCTCGCCATCGCGGCCCCGCCTCACGGTTGCTTTTCCGCCAGCGCCTTCACCTCGGCGAGGCCCTTTTCGAATTGCCCGCCCACCATCCTGTCGCAATCGATGAAGACTGTCATCACCTTCGCCAGCAGGGACTGGCGTCCGCTCATCGACCATGTCGCCTCGGTGGCGTCGCCGCGAGGCGTGAACGTGTATTCGACCCTGTTGTCCGCCCGCAGGGGCTTGATCATGTGAAGGCCGACGACGATCCGCGAGAATGGCGTGGTTTCCAGGACCTCCACGTATCCCTTGCCGACCTGGCTGTTTCCCTCCCACGTACACATGGCGCCGGCGCCGCTCCCGGGGCCGGAATAGTCGATCCTGATCGCGGGGTCCGCCTTCACGAAGGGATTCCAGACGTTCATGCTTCGCGGAGTGTCGAACCAGGGAAAAATTTTCCCGGGCGGAGCCTTGATCGTCACGGACCGCGACACCCGGAACTCGTCGGGTTTGCGCGAGGCGATGAACAGTATGATCGCGACCGCGATGGCGAGAAGCGCGAGAATGGAAATGATCGCGGTGAACATTGAACTCCCTCCGGATTGAAACTCGAAATCAAGGACGCGCCACGGGGCGCCGCCCCGACAGGATGCGTGAAAAAACTCAAGGCGGCCGCGCGGCGCCGGCCCCGTCCGGAGCGCCCGCCGTCAACCGGTCGATCTGCAACCGGATATGCGCCGCCTCGGCGACGGTCCGCGCGCGAGAGATTGCGTGGTCGAAGGCGACCCTCGCCTCCTCCAACCGACCAAGCTCCCTCAACAGCGCGCCCCGCGCCCCGTGAAAATAGAAATAGCCGGACAATCGCGCCGCCAGCGGCTCGATCATCGCCAGCGCCTCGGCGGGACCGCGCGCTTTCGAAACCGCGACGGCGCGATTGAGAGTGACCACCGGCGAGGGCGTCACGCGCTCGAGCGAGGCATAAAGCCGTTCGATCTGCGCCCAGTCCGTGTCCTCGAACCGGGCGGCGCGGGCGTGCAGCGCGGCGATGGCCGCCTGAATCTGGTAGGGGTCCGGCCGCGCGTGACGCATCGCCTTGTCGAGCAGCGCCAGCCCCTCGGCGATCATCGTCCCGTTCCAGCGCGCGCGGTCCTGGTCTTCCAGCAGCACGATCGCGCCATGCGCGTCGAGCCGCGCCGGCGTTCGAGCGTGCTGCAACAGCATCAGCGCGGCGAGGCCCATCACGCCCGGCTCGCCGGGAAACATTCGCAGCAGCAGCCGCGCCAGCCTGATCGCCTCGTCGCACAGCGGCGCGCGAACGTGCGCCTCGCCGCCGCTCGCGGCGTAACCTTCGTTGAACAGCAGATAAAGCATCCCGGCGACAGCGGCGAGACGCTCCGCCCTCCCCGCCGCGCCCGGCGCCTCGAACGGAACCCGCTCCCGCGCGACAATCCTCTTCGCGCGGGTGAGGCGCTGCTCCATCGCGTCGTCGCCAACCAGAAAGGCGCGCGCGATCTCAGAGACGCTCAGGCCCGACACGACGCGCAACGCGAGCGCGATCTGCTGCGTCGCCGGCAGAGCCGGGTGACAACAAACGAACAGCAACCGCAAGATATCGTCGCGATAATCCGCCGCGTCGAGGCTCTCGACGGCCGCCGCCTCCGCGTCCCCGGTGTCGGAGATGAGATCCTCGTCGGGAAGCGCCGTCTGTTTCGCGCGCCGCCGCGTCACGTCGATCGCCGCGTTGCGCCCCACGAAAATCAGCCATCCCTCGGGATCGCGCGGCGGCCCGTTGCGCGGCCAGGTTTTCAGCGCCCGCAGACAGGCCTCCTGCGCCGCCTCTTCCGCGAGGTCGAGATCGCGGAAGTGGCGCAGCAAAGCCGCCATGGCCCGCGGGCGCGCCGCGGCGAGCATGGCGGCGATGGAGGCGAGATCGTTCACGCGGGAAATGTCCCCGGCATGAAAAGACGCAACGGCCGCACCTCGTAGGCGCCGCCCGGATTGGCGCGGGCGAGATCGCGCGCGACGCCAAGGGCTTCCTCGAGATTCTCGCAATCGATGATGTAGAAACCGAGCAATTGCTCCTTTGTTTCCGCGTAGGGCCCGTCGACGACCACGGGCGGTTCGCTGTTCTTGAACAGGGTCGTCGCGGCGGTCGTCGGCATCAAACGCGCGGTCGGGCCGAGCTTTCCGGCCTTCGCGAGTTTTTCGTGAACGACGGACAATTTGTCCATCACGGCGTCGTCTTCAGCCTTCGTCCAGGAACAGACGACGGCTTCTGAATTGTAGCAAAGCAGGGCGTAGTGCATGGCGGTCTCCGGCGGGCCTTCCCAAGGACGAACGGGCCCCCGGAGTTCCGACAGGGCTTGCGAAGTTTTGCATTTGTGGCGAGATGCGATCAACAATCCCCAAGCTGAAGGCTGCCGTTCGCCGTGTCCAGGCTTCTCCCCGTTCTCGTCGCCGGCGCCGGCCCCGTCGGCCTCACGCTCGCCGCCGATCTCGCCTGGCGCGGCGTAGAAACCCTCGTCGTCGATCCGCAAATCGAGGTCAACCCGCATCCGCGCGCCATTTCCATCGGCGTGCGCAGCATGGAGCATTTCCGTCGGCTGGGTCTCGACCAGGACGTGATCGACGCCGGCGTGCCGCGCGGCCACGCGCTCGACGTGGTTTACACAACCCGCGTGGCGGGGCGGGAAATCGTCCGCTTTCCCATCCCCTCCATCGACGATCTCGCGCGCCGGCGCGAGACGCTGGCGCTCGACATCCCGGAAATCGGGGCCTCGCCCTATTACAAGACATGGACGGCGCAGACGCCGCTGGAAAAGACGCTCCGGCGGCGCGTCTCCGCCGATCCGCGGACCCGGCTGCGCCTCGGCTGGAAACTGGAGAGTTTCGTCGAGCGCGAGGATCGCGTCGAGGTGCTTCTGGTCGAATCCGGGACGGGCAGGACCGAAACGGTCGAGGCGCGGTATCTCGTCGGCTGCGATGGCGCGCAAAGCGCGGTCCGCGCCGCGCTCGGGATTTCGCTCTCCGGCAAGGGCGCGCTCGGCGAGGCGCGCGGGCTCTATTTCCGCGCGCCGGCGCTGCGCTCCCGCCTCGGACCGCGGCCCGGCGTCATGTACTGGATGCTCGCGCCCGGTTGCGCCGGCACGATCTACACGATCGACGGCGGCGACGAATACGTCTTCAACCGGTATTTCGCGCCGGGGGAAATCGTCGGAGCCGGCGATCCCCTCGAAATGATCGCGGCGGCCATCGGCGCGCCCATGGACATCGAACTGATTTCGTCGCTCGACTGGACGCCGCGCCAGCTCGTGGCTGACCGGTTCGGGTCGGATCGCGTCTTTCTCGCCGGCGACGCCTGCCATCTCTTCGTGCCGACGGGCGGCTTCGGGATGAACACCGGCATTGGCGACGTGGTGGACCTGTCCTGGAAAATCGAGGCCATGCTGGCGGGATGGGGCGGTCCCGGGCTGCTGGCGTCCTATGACGCGGAGCGCCGTCCGGTCGGGCTCGCCAACACGCTCGAGGCCGCCGACAATTACGCCCGCAGCGGGGATATTTTCGCCGATGTCGGCCCCGTGGAAGACAACGGCCCGGCGGGCGAGGCGGCTCGCGCCGCCATCGCCGCGAAACTGCCGCCGAAGATCAAGCATTTCGCGCCGATCGGCGTGCATCTGGGCTACGTCTACGAGAATTCGCCGCTGATCGCCTCCGACGGAACGCCCGCTCCGCCGCGCGAGGCCGCCGCCTACAGGCCCTCGGCCCGCCCGGGCCATCGCGCCCCGCATGTCTGGCTCGGCGAAAACCGCTCGACGCTGGACCTGTTCGGGCGCGGCTTCACGCTGCTGGATTTTGGCGGCGACGGCGCGGACCGCCTCGTCGAAGCGGCGACAGCGTCGGGCGTTCCGCTGAGATCGATTCCGATCGATTGCCCGAAGGCGCGCGCGCTCTGCGAAAAAGCCCTCGTGCTGGTCCGCCCGGACGGCCACGTCGCCTGGCGGGGCGACAGCCCGCCAGCCGACGCGCGGGGCCTGGTGAACCGCGCGAGGGGCGCGTGACTCCGTGACCCGCCGGGGGACAACCCGATATTAACGCCGCGTCAACAAGTCTGCCGCAAGTTCCAGCTATTCAGGCGTTCATTTTTCGAGAATATTCCCATGGCGACGAGACCGGACCACCCGCTGGAGCGGTTTTGGAGCACGACACGGGTTGATGGCGCAAGTCAGGAACTCACGCCCGACCAGCAGGACGAACTCCGCGCCCACCAGATAGGCGCGATCATCACGCTCGCGCCGGTGATGATGGCCGCGAACCTCGTCAACACGCTTATTATCGATTTGCTGTTCTGGAACGCAGGGCACGGGGTCTTTCTGATCGGATGGACCACCGCGGTCTGCGGCATCGTGGCGATCTGGGGCGAGAACTGGCGGCGCGCGACCCGGCGCGAGGGCCGTCTGCGCGCCTCGCCGCGCGGCGTGCGCCGGGTCACCATGAACGCGCTGCTGTTCGGAATCGTCTGGACGACGCCGTTCATGGTGATGTTTCCCGACGTTTCGGAAGCGCAACGGGTCGTGCTCGCGACCTGCGCCGCGGGCATGATCAGCGGCGGCGCTCTCGCCCTGGCGACGGTCTGGCAAGCGGCGCTCGTCTATTCGATGACGATCGAAATCCCCACTGCTCTCGTGCTCGTCGCGACCGGCGATCCCATGTATATCGGGCTCGCCGCGCTGTCCGCGTCCTTCGGCGGGCTCATCGCCCGCACTGTCCACGAACGCGGACGGCTTTTCATCGACAGTTTCGTCGCCAACCTGAGCCTGCGCGACCAGGGCCAGACCATCGGTCTGCTGTTGCGCGACTTCGAGGAAAACTCCAGCGACTGGCTGTTCGAGGTTGACGCGGCGGGTCGCCTCGCGCGCGTGTCGGCGCGACTCGCGAGCGTCCTTGGAAAAACGGCGGAAGACCTCGACAAGGCGCCCGTCGAGACATTGCTGGCCGGGCCGCCCCTGTCCGGCGACCCGCGGACCGCGGCCGCGTTGCGACGGCTTGGCAGATCCTTCCGCCTCGGCAAGCCTTTCCGGGACGTGCTGCTGCCAGTGACCATCGGCGGCGAGGAACGCTGGTGGACGCTGACGGGAAGGCCCGTTTACGACGACAATGGCGCATTCCAGGGCTACAGGGGCGTGGGCTCGGACATCACCGACGCGAAACAGGCCGAGGCCTCGATCGCGCGGATGACGAGCTACGACATGCTCACCGGATTGCCAAACCGCGCGCTCCTGCATCTGCGCCTCGCGCACGCGCTGAAGCGGACAGACCGCGAGGGCCGGCGCCTCGCGATCCTCAGCCTCGACCTCGACCGGTTCAAGACCGTCAACGACACGCTGGGACACCAGACGGGCGACCATTTGCTGGTCGAGGTCGCGAACCGGATTTCCGGTCTCTTGCGGGACGCCGACATCGTCGCTCGATTCGGCGGCGACGAATTCGTGATCCTGCGAACAAACCTGAAGGACAAGAGCGACGCCGACGGCCTCGCCCGGCGGCTGATCGAGGCGGTCAGCGCGCCCTACGAAATCGACGGAAA